>JAJTHC010000194.1 GCA_021299615.1 Vampirovibrionales bacterium | reverse complement strand
TTTAAATCTAATGCAAAACACCGCAATAATTCCCGAAATTTACGTTCAGAAATGTGCGACTGTTTATAATACTTGTTTTTGCCTGTAGTCATAATGCTTTAGCCTATCATAAAATTAGCTAAAGTTTACCAGACCCTTATTTAATTCAAAATAACCCAAAAGAAGCTTCTCGTGCCTTTGCCATTGCTCGTCAAGCGGAAGGATTATTCCCTCAAGGAGTACAAACCCCTGCCAATTCGGATGTTTTTATTGCTAAAATCGATAAAAGCTTATCTGGTTTATCACCACAAGAAAAGACAAACCTAGAAAAGAATGTGAAAAAATATCAGGCTAAGATTAACTCTCAATACCCTTTAAAACCTTTAACTTTTTAATTGTGTTACCCAGCAGTCGCCCTTTCTTGAAAAGAATGTTACAATTTCTTTACAAAGAAGGGTGAATCGAACGCTTCGGCGTTCTCCTGTTTGTTAGAGGAAATCAGCGATTAGGCTATTAAAGAATACGTTCCTCTATTCTAAATCGAAACGGCTGAAATGGCTAGAGCCTGCCCCCTAGACCTCGCCTAAAACGCCGATCGCTTCTTGGGATTCACCAAGGCTTTGGTCGGCACAGCACGGTCGTCCAACGCAATTTTCGCCAACACTTGTCGGGTGTAACGCTTGTAAAAGACCAAGTACAACTGTTGCGTGGGGTCGTCCACATTAAAGCTCACATTGCCTTTCAAGCGAGTGTTGGGGTCAATCTTGTTGAACCACAAGCCTGTATCCCCAAACGGCGACGCAAAAAACGTGCGTTGATCTTCATCCATCACCGCCACATCCATCATGGTGAAGGTGTTGGTCGTGGAATTACTGACATCCAGCGTCAAGGTGACTTCCCTATTCTCGCCAAAGGGATCCTTCGCCAGCTGAAAACCCAAGAGCTTCACATTCAACCCGTCGAGCTTCACATCATCGACGCCGACTTCGGGCGTCGTCATAGAAGGCAACACCATACCTTCCTTAAGCTTGATTTTCATTTCCGTGCCTGTTTGTAACATGGCACTTTCGCCTTCTCGCAATAGGTTGTAAGCCAGTCCGCCCAAGGCGCCGACGCCTGCCCCAATGGCGAGCGAATAGCCGTGGGACGCTGCCACTAACGCCACGCCTCCAAACTTGAGTGCCGCCACCGCCCCCAAGACGCCTCCACCCAAGGCATAGCCTGCGGATGTTGCGACGATTTTTGCCCCTGTTTTAAACTTGCCGTCTGACGTTGTGGAGCCTCCTTCAATGGGGATTTCACGACCGTCAGGGGTAATCATGTAGTCGAATTTCATCGTCATGTGACCGTCACGAGCCATGCGTTTTGCACTGGTAATATCGGCGATGCTCCCGTGAACAATGGTGCCTCGGGGGAGTAGGAGCTTGCCGTTGCTGATGTAATCTTTGCTCAACTTGGCGTAAAATTCGTCGCCTTCCATGCTCAAACCTTCGCCGATCGTGGTGACGATTTTAAGATCCAAGCTTTCGCTTTTTTCGACTTTGGTGAGATCGTTATAATTGACTTGGGGGAAGCGTTTTTGCAATTGTTGCGTGACGCTAATCCCTGTGCGGTAGGGGGCATCTGCCGTGCCTTGGGTTGTGTCTGCAAGAGCCGTTAAGCTAGGAGTCATCAGGCTTAAGGCAAGCAAAACGCTGAGCGTGCTATGGAGAGAAAATCCGAAAAATTCTAAAGTTTTCATACGCAGGTTTACCGTAAGTTTAGGCGTGGATGATTCAGAAAAACAAACACGACACTCTTTCCTATCGTCAGTTTAGCAGAAAAAAGTCCCCCTCACAATCATTAGGAGATCTAAACCCTTCAGACAATCCATTAGAGAAATAACCGTATCTAGTGTTTAAAAGATCAACCAGTGCTTCTGTCCCCCCTCCTAATTTTAGGAGGGGGTTAGGGGGCGGTTAAACTCACAAACGAAGTCTAGGGTTTAACCTCACCCTCGAACGTCTAACGACGTTCTCTTCCCTCTCCTAAAATTAGGAGAGGGGACAGGAAGACTATATCAATGTTAGAATAAAACGTATGAAAAACAAATCAAGCCTCGCCTTGCTCGTCGTCGTATCCCTCCTTGCCCTGCTCCCCTTGTGGATGATGGGCATCTTGGCGTTTTCAGACAGCACGGCGGTCATGCAACATCACGGCGTTTTATGGATGCCCCTTAAGCCTAGCCTTCACGCATTTCAAGCCCTCTTTTCGGATGCTCGCTTGGGGCTAGCCCTCGGCAATTCAATTGCCGTTGCGGTCGTGGCGACGAGTTTGCACGTCTTTAGTTCGGCGATGGCAGGCTATGCCTTGGTGCATCTGCCGTGCGTGGGCAGGCAATGGCTCACGTTGGGCGTTTTCTTGACGATCTTGGTGCCGCCGCAAGTCAATAGCATTCCCTTGTTTATTTTACTCAAGCAGGTGGGACTGCTCAATAGCTATATGGCGTTGATTTTACCAGCCGTCGTCAGCGGTTTTGGCGTGATGCTCTTTCGTCAGTGGTTTTTGAGCTTCCCGATTGCTCTGAAAGAAGCAGCAGAACTCGAAGGGGCTACAGTTTGGCAAACCTTTTGGCATGTGGCGTTGCCCAATGCCAAAAGCCCCATGATTAGTCTCGCCGTCTTGGGGTTTATTAGCCTGTGGGGGAGCTTCTTATGGCCTTTGTTGGCTGTTCAAGACGAGCGTTTGATGACCTTGCCTTTGTACTTAGCCCAAATCAAGCAACAGTATCGTGATGTCTTGGATTGGCCGATTTTGATGGCATCGGCAACCCTAGCGATACTGCCTGTTGTGGTCTTTTTTGTGATACTACAAAAGCCCTTTTTCGAGCAGGCATCGGCGAGTGAGGGGATTAAGTAAGGGTCGAATAAACACTTAAAAGTTTCTTAATACCCTTGTTATTTGCAACGAATAGCCTTAGACTTGAAGAGAGTCGAATCAAAAAAGGAAACCTCTGCTATGTGGAAACAATTTAGTCTAATCACCCTAACACTTATTCTTTTTTTTATAGGCATGGCTATGTTGCTGCCCGTATTTACAGGCAAACCGTCTGAAGTTTTGGACGCCACAGGCTACGAAAATACCAGTATTGGCAAAACGCTTCCTAAAATGACCTTTGAAGCCACAGGGCTTGAAAGCAAACGCCTCACGCTTCCTGAAGATTGGAAAGAGTCTACGTATCAGGTGTTTATCTTCTACCCCATGGATCAAACCCCTGGTTGCACCATTCAACTCTGTGCCATGCGAGAAGCTTACGAAGATTTCAAGGCTGAAAACATTGCAGTGGCTGGCGTGAACACGGCACCTTTATTGAGTCATCAAGCCTTTGCAGGTTTGCACCAATTGCCGTTTCCCCTTTTGGTGGATAAAGACCGTCAACTCGCCAAATACTTTGAAGTCCGTGAAAATGTGGGCGTCAATAACCGTACCGTGGTCGTACTTTCCGCTAAACATGGTGTCATTTGGAAAAAAGAAGGCATGCCTTCACCAAAAGATATTTTAACGGTGATTCACGATAATCAAAAAACGTCTCAATAATCATATAATGTTTTAAAGAGTTTTCCATACAGTGTCTATACTTTGTCGCTACGATTCTCGATGTGCTTATGTACGTCTTTGTCCACCTCACACATCTGCGAGTCTAGGCTCCTAGAATCCACCTATACGCTATTCAATCTAAGAAATGGTATTAATTCTTTAAAACACGACCTGAAAAGACAGACGCTTGCATTTTTCCTATGTTTAACATTTAATAAGAGAGATAAAGGATGAGCTGTGGACAGTTAGCTCAGTTGGTAGAGCACCACATTGACATTGTGGTGGTCGCTGGTTCGAATCCAGTACTGTCCACCATTTTTATATCTTCAAAAGAGATGATAAAGGGAAGCGCGTGACCTCTCGATACTTCTTAGGTTTACTGGGGCATCCCTTAGGGCATAGTTATAGCCCAATGATTCATCACACCTTGCTAGAACTGACGGGTCTTAAGGGCGAGTATAAACTTTTTGATTATACGCTTAAGCAACTCGAAGAGGGGGCAATTGCGTCGATGTTGATGAGTGGGGTACATGGCTTTAATGTCACTATTCCTTACAAGGTTCTGTTGCATGAAAAATTACAAGCTTTAACGCCTGCGGCTAAGCGAGTGGGAGCCGTGAATACCGTTTTTCGAGTAGATGTGGACAATGAAATCACTTTGATTGGACATAACACAGATAGCACAGGCTTTTACAAAAGTTTAGCGTCCCAAACACAAGATGTTCTGGCAGAAGGGCATGCAATGGTCTTAGGCGGTGGAGGATCCGCTCGGGCGGTTTTAGCAGCAATGATCTTTGAAAGTAAGACGCCAGCTCAACACATTACGCTGGTGATGCGAGATCCTGAAAAAGCGGCTACCTTAAAAATGGCTTTTGCCGAATGGGTGAAAGAAACACAGATCTCCACAAGGTTAGACGTAATTTCTACGGAAGCATTAGATGCCGAAGACCTTTCTTCGGTGAATATTTTGGTGAATTGCACACCTGTGGGTATGCACCCAAACACCAACGCCACGCCTTTGTCTTTACGACAAATTGAAGCTTTAAATCCACATGCTCATGTGGTGGATTTAATCTACAACCCTAGTGAAACGGTTTTAATGAAGCTTGCCCATGCCCACGGATGCCCCATTGTGAAAAATGGCTTAGGCATGCTTATTTACCAAGCCATTGAAGCCTTTTGTACTTGGACGAAGCTTCCTGCCGAAGAAGACTGGTACAACCTAATTAAAGTTCGGCTACATGAAATCATATAGCCGAGTTTAGCGTTTTTTGAACTTGGTTATACAGACGGTGAAACTTCTTGAAAGAACGGCTCTAGCAACCTAAACGGACGACCTGCCCTTTGGGAGCCTTCAATGCTTCTTGCTGAAGATCCAACAATTCTTGAATACCTTTTTCAGCGGCATCTAAAAATTGGTTCATAATCGCTCGACTAAACGGAGCTTCTTCACTGCTGGCTTGCACTTCTAAAAGTTGACCTTCTCCGTTCATTACGATGTTGGCATCCACTTCGGCGGTGGAATCTTCGTTATAGTCTAAATCCAAAATCACTTGCCCACGAATCAAGCCCACCGAAACCGACGCAATCGGTGAAATATGAGGCAAGGGCCAAACTTTTAAGCGAGGGTTCGCTTTCATTTCGAGGTCTTGAATATGGTACAGGGCATCCATTAAAGCGATGTAAGAGCCTGTAATCGCAGCGACTCGAGTGCCTCCGTCGGCTTGAAGCACGTCGGCATCGATGTGAATCGTGCGTTGCCCCAAGTTTGGCAAGTCCACGGCGGTTCGCAAAGTACGCCCAATCAGACGCTGGATTTCCATGGTACGCCCTGAAACCTTGTAGCGATCCCGACTGGCTCGTGTGTTGGTGGAACCTGGTAAAAGGCTGTATTCGGCGGTGAGCCATCCGTGGGTGCCTTGCCCGTAGATGTGCTTGGGGACACGATCTTCAATCGTGGCGGTGCAAAGCACCTTGGTTTTACCGTAGCTGATGAGGACAGAACCAGGTGCGTTTTCGGTAAAGCCTCGCACAATTTCAATAGGACGCAGGCTTAAGGCATCACGATTTTCGGCACGGTCGAGTATATAGGGAGAAGTGGTCATAAGGGTTTCCTTTATTGATAGATACCCTTAGTAAACCGTAAAAGCTTTGACTTGTCGATAGGCTTACCTTCAGATTTTTAATCCTTGACGGATTCATTGAGCCGTTCCCAACAAAATGTAACAATTCATCAATTTTCTCTTTTAGATTGTTTT
>JAJTHC010000074.1 GCA_021299615.1 Vampirovibrionales bacterium | reverse complement strand
TGTCGACATTCAGCCCATAAAGGGTACTTTCTGTGTCAAAACAAGCCGTTTTTTCGTTATGTACGTCTGTGTACACGCCTCAAAAGCCGTTTGTTTTTCCTTGAAATTCCTCCTTTCTTAACTAAATGTCGACACTACCTAGTTGAATTTAGATTTGCCTGTACAGAAAAATCTAAATTCAACTATAATTCAGTCATGTAAGTTCTGAAAATTACTGAGTGCTTTCGTAACAATTTTCAACAGGACAAAATAAAAACTTGTACTTGCGTTTGGGTCGTGCTAAAGTTTTAAGGTATATATAAGGTTAAAGTGAACAAAGTACTTAGATGCTGAGTTCGCAAAGCTTTCTAGAATTGAGATTTCCCTTTTACTGTTTGGGGATGATGCAAGCCTCCTAGAAACATAACCTTATTTGTTTAAGTGTTAAGCGTCTTTGATTTAACCCATTGAATGCGTATTATACATTTAATCTATATCCCATTTGTTTAAACTTATATTTAAAGGATTAAAAAATATGGCTGCAAATACAGCTTCCTTGCAACAAAACCAAGCTGGCGAAGAAGGCAGTGAGTTTCAAGAACGAGTGATCCAAATCCGCCGTGTGACGAAAGTTGTCAAAGGTGGTAAGAAAATGAGCTTCCGTGCGGTTGTCATCGTGGGTGACAAAAACGGACGCGTCGGTATTGGCATTGGTAAATCAGGCGAAGTCATTGGTGCCATCCAAAAAGGTGTGGCTCAAGGCAAGCGTAGCTTGATTGAAGTGTCTCGTTTTCGTACGACGGTGCCTCATCCTGTTAAAGGGCGTGCAGGTAGTTCGTCTGTGTTTATTCGTCCAGCGTCTGAAGGTACAGGCGTGATTGCTGGTGGTGCAGCACGTGCTGTGCTTGAACTAGCAGGTATTGAAGATGTGTTGTCCAAATCGTTGGGTTCCAACTCGCCTTTAAACGTGGCTCGTGCCACCATCGAAGGCTTGCAACAACTTCGTACTTTCCGTGAAATCGCTGAATCTCGTGATATTAGCGTTAAAGAACTGCTTAATCTCTAGGCTGTTTTTTAAATAAAGAAGCGTGCTTCTTTACTCATTATCTTTATTTAATATGGAGTTCACTATGAACGCACAACCCAAAAAAATTCGTGTCACGCTTAAGCGTAGCGTGATTGGGCGTCCTGATGCACAACGCAAAGTCGTTTCCGCACTTGGTTTGAGAAAAACAAACCATACGGTTGAACACTTGGACACCCCTGTTATTCGAGGCATGGTCGGTGCCATTAGTCACTTAATTAGTGTTGAGGAGATCTAAACATGACCGTTCTTACACTTACCGATATTCAACCCAACAAAGGTGCCAACCGCAAACGTTTGCGTGTAGGTCGTGGTCTTGCCAGTGGAGCTGGTAAAACATCTAACCGTGGTAACAACGGTCAAGGTCAGCGATCAGGCAATTCAGCGAAGCGTGGTTTTGAAGGTGGTCAAATGCCTTTGTACCGTCGTATTCCTAAGTTTCGTACTTTCCCTCAACCGAATGTACGTCAGTGGTTGCAAATCAACGTCGGCGATTTACACAATTTCGTCGCCGAAGGTCAAACCAGCATTACGTATAAGAGCTTGGTTGACGCCAAAAAATGGCCTACGGGTTGCGATGGTATTCGTTTGCTCGGCAATGGCGAGCCTAAAGCTGCCTATACCGTGCAAGCACACTATGCAACACCTGGTGCTTTAGAGAAGCTTAAAGCGGCTAAGTGCAAAGTGGAAATTATCACGACGTCTGTTCGTGAAGCCCTTGCCTAAGTTTAACGCTTAGATGTATACTCATAGAGGTATCCTATAAAAGGATGCCTCTATTGTTTTTTAAAGAAGGAAATTATGATGATGACGACAAATGCCCCAGCTACAACC
This sequence comes from Vampirovibrionales bacterium, assembly GCA_021299615.1. Lineage (GTDB taxonomy): Bacteria > Cyanobacteriota > Vampirovibrionia > Vampirovibrionales > JAJTHC01 > JAJTHC01. The sequence goes on along the minus strand of JAJTHC010000074.1, from coordinate 7,242 downwards.
ATTGCTCAAATTGCTAATGATCTTGTTGCTTTAGTCTGTCAAGGGCAGTCTGAAGAAGCCATTCGTCGCTACTATGCCGATGATGCTGTTCAGATTGAAGCGATTGCCTATGGAGGAGGATCCGCTCGAACCGAAGGTAAGGAGGCTTTATTAAAAGCGTCCAAAGAATGGAGCGACGCCCGTGAAGTACATGGCGTTACCATTGGCGAACCCATTTATAGCTCCAGTGAGTTTGCGTTTACCCTTGCTTTGGATTCTACATTAAAAGCCAGCGGTCAACGCACGCAAGAGGACGAAATTGCCGTTTATAGCATTAAAGACGGCAAAATCCAAACCGTTCGCTTCTTCTACGGTGGTGAAGCAGGTTAGCTGTACAGAAAAACTAAAGACGGCTACACCTTGAAATAAAAAAAAGTGAGACTTTTATTGAAAAAATCTCACTTTTTGTTTTATCTATACTTTTCGTGTATAATAGTACTATTCTATTTGTGGCATTATGTTTTGAAAAGAGTACCGCTTGTGTCCGACGTCAACGCCCCCACTGATTTACCCATCGAACAAAAAAACTTTAAGCTCCCCAAGTGGAGCGAACTGGTTTATGCCATTAAGGCTTCAGGCATGAAAGAACGCCTGTGGTTTACCTTCTTTGCTTTGGCGATCTATCGCTTTGCGGTGCAGATCCCCGTTTGGGGCGTCAACGCCGAAGCCCTTAAAGCACTGGGAGCCAACAACCCTATTTTAGCCATGGTCGACATGTTTTCTGGCGGGGCCTTGGCGTCATTGTCGGTGATGGCACTGGGTATCGGACCTTATATTACCGCATCGATCGTAATGCAATTGTTGACGGCGGTCATCCCTAAGCTTGAAGAATTGCAAAAAGACGGTGGCGAAGCAGGGCGTCGGCAGATTTCGCAAATCACCCGATATGCCTCGGTGGGGATTGCCTTGTTGCAATCATTCGTCGTGGTGCGTTTGTTTACGAGTAATGCAGGCATCCTCATGCCGGGGGTGGATCCTGCATGGTTTTTCCCTGCGGCGTTGACGGCGTTGACGGCAGGTTCCTTATTTAGCGTATGGTTGAGCGAACTCATCACCGAACGAGGCGTCGGCAACGGCAGTTCTATCCTTATTTTTGTCGGGATTATCTCTGCCTTGCCTTTTTACATCTCACAAACAGGTGCCTTGGTTCAAGCGGATCCGTCTCGCTGGGTGGGACTCGGCATTCTGCTTGCCATTTACGCACTCACGATTACCTTGATTGTGCTGTTGCAAGAGTCCTTCTATAAGGTTTACATCGTGCAAGCACGCCGTCAAGTGGGACGCAAAATCTACGGAGGCGGTGATTCCTTTATCCCTTTTAAGCTCAACCCTGCAGGCGTTATGCCCTTGATCTTCACCTTTATTCTATTGAGTTTTCCTAGTGTGATTGTCGATTTTGTGATGCAAACCAAGCCCACAGGCGTTTTGTTTGAAGCCCTCCTCACCTACAAAAAATGGATGGTGCCGAGTAGCCCTGTTTACATCGCCGTTGAGTTTGGACTTATTTTGTTCTTCTCCTACTTTTATGTCACGCTCGTCCCCAATCTACAACCCAAGCAAATTGCGGAAAACTTGCGGAAACATGGCAACGCTATTTCAGGCGTCAAACCCGGTGGACCGACAGGCGACTACCTAGAAGCCTTGATTTCCAAGCTTACCTTTATTGGGGCTTCGATGTTGGGCATTATTACACTGATTGCTAGCTCTTCCACGTCGATGACAGGCATCAGTACCTTGGCAGGACTTGGCACCACCGCCTTGATTATTATGGTGGGTGTGGCGTTAGATACCGTCAACCAGATTCGTGTACAGTTATTGGCGAAACAATATGAAGGATTCTTAAAATCATGAGCATAAATACCAAAGCAACCTTGTCCGATGTCTTATTTTTCCCCTTTATCGCCCCACCCAATGGCGGGAAAGGGACGCAAACCAGTGTTCTCGCCAAGCTTTACGGCATGCCTCGTATTGATATGGGGAGCATTTTGCGGACGATCGCCAAAGACGATACGCCTTTAGGGCGTAAAGTCCAAGAACGCCTCGCAGGTGGCTTATTGGTGGATATTGACACCGTAATTGATGCCCTAAAAGCAGGCATCGAAAAGCAATTGCCTGAGTCTCATCAAGCAGGGACGCCTGTTTCCTTTATTTTAGATGGTTTCCCTCGTAATGCGGAACAAACCGATGCCTTGTTAGCGATGTGCCAAGACACGGGAGCCAAAATCGGAGCCGCCATCTACTTGGATGTCCCTTATTCAGAAATTGAAGAGCGTGCCGTGAACCGTCGTATTTGTGCGGATTGTGGAGCCATTTACAACCTTAAAAGCCAAGCCCCTAAGCAAGAAGGCGTTTGCGACGTTTGTGGTGGAACGCATTTAGAGCATCGTGTGGATGATCAGCCTGAAAAAGTGAAAATCCGCTTGGAAGGTTTTGATGCCGATACATTGCCTATTTTAAACGCTTTTGAAGCACACGGCTTATTGAAGCGTTTAAACGGTGATCAGCCTGTTGAAGCCGTCACTGAAGAGTTGAAAAAACTCATGCAAACCTTGCTTCCTAATGTCGCCGTCAAGGTCTAGTACGTCTCATTATCATTCGCTTTATTCGGAAAGGACTCCTTCATGGGTATTCATTTAACAGGTGCCAATAAAATCGGTAAAAAGTCTCGGCATGATTTGAAACTCATGCGTAAAGCAGGGCAGATTGTCGCACGGGTTCACTTGTTGGTGCGTGAAATGGCTAAAGAAGGTGTCAACACCCTTGCGATTGATGAAGCCGCCGAAGCCTTGATTCGTGGAGAAGGTGCTTTGCCTACGTTTAAGGGCTATCACGGGTTTCCGTTTACCATTTGCTCTTCGGTGAATGAAGAAGTCGTTCACGGCTTTCCCACCAAAGAACGCATCTTGCAAGAAGGTGATATTATCTCGGTGGATGTCGGAGCAACCTATCAAGGACTCATCGCTGATGCGGCGTTGACTGTAGCCGTCGGTGAAGTTGATGAAAAAAAGAAACGTATTATGCAATGCACCGAAGAAGCCTTGATGAATGCGATCGCCAAAGCCGTTGCGGGCAATCATTTGCAAGATATTTCAGCAGCGGTGGAACGTACCAATGACGCCTATGGGTTTGGCTTGGTTCGTGAATACGGTGGGCATAGCGTGGGTCACAAATTACATGAAGAGCCGTTCATCCATAATTATGACACAGGGCAACCGGGTCCTTTGCTTGAAGTGGGCAATTGCTTAGCCATTGAGCCGATGTTCACGGGCGGACTGGCGAAAGTCAAAACCCTTGAAGATGGCTGGACGGTCGTGACGGTAGACGGCGAACCTGCGGCTCACTATGAGCATACGATCACGATTACCGAAAATGGCCCCGAAATTTTAACCCGCTTGAATGAAATTTAATCTTTACAAAACGTATGGTGAATCACATATTGTTTAGTACATTCTGTTTTTGTAGAATCAAACGAGCTTGGGTAGCACTTCGTCGTAATTCACCATCCACTTTTAACTTGGTAAAAGAACGTAAAATACGACGTGCCATCACGGTGTTTTCAGAAACCCCTAAAGCAATCGCATAATTATACAATACCGCTTCTTGTCCCTTTACATAGGACTTACTCGCTTCTTCTAAACGACTTATGGCGAGTTCTTTATCGGCTTCTTCATTCAAAATGGCCAGTACCCCAGCCGTATTTAAAAGCTCGACATGATGAGGTTCTAAAATTAAAGCATCTTCAATGGCTTGAAGGGCATCCTCCCACTCACCCGCCTCGACATGGAGCAATGCCATGACGTAATAAGATTCAGCGGTAAGATCCCCCAAGTCCATAAGGGCATCTAGGTAGGCTTGACATTCATCCAAGTTACCCAAATCTAAGCAGGTGTAAGCCATTGAAGACATCATATCTTGATGGCTTGGATCTAGTTCTAAGCCTTGTTGAAAAATCTCATAAGCGGCTTGTGATTCATTTAACGCATCATACGCCAGCCCAAGGTAATAATAGGTATCGGCTTCAGGCTCTTCTTGGTGTTGAATGGCGTTAATCCAATGATCGATGGCTAGTGTATAGCGTTCCGACTGATATTCTAAGACCCCCAAATGATAGAGACAGAGTGAATCTTCGCTATTTTGTAGCAAAGCGATGTACAAGTAATCCTTCGCACGTTCCAAGTACCCCAGTTCCAGTTGAATGACGCCCATGGTGTAGACAAGGGAAGGGTAGTTCGGTGTGATTTTAAAGGTTTGTTCTAAAATGAACAAGGCGGTTTTGTAGTATTGTTTTTGATATAGGATCCATGCCAAATCAAAAAGGTAACGACACAAGGTTTGTTGAGCAAAGAAATAAAGTATGCCTAGTATTAAACTAGACCCCACGAAGAAAGCCCCGAGTCCTAAGGTTGAATAGGTCAGCAGTGTGACTAGTTTAGGCATGGTATGTGTTTCCTCTGAAGGTCAAGGGTACTTCTTGAATACTTCGGAACGGAACATATTTTCTAAAATGCCATCTGTTAAATAGAGGAGATCAACCTATCGCAAACGATTTACCTGGGTGGTAACATCGGCATCCACCTGTTTGGCTTGATTCGGTGTGTACTGCTTGCCGTTCAACACCAAGGTTTGCTTGCCTGATTGAATGTAATACGCCTGCGGTAAATCCGCACGAGGAATCGTTAATCCAAATTGACGGGCTTGAGCCGTTGCTCTTGTGTCATCTACATCTATTTTAGTGAATGGTATGCCTAGTCTTGCTGAAACCCCTTGTATACTTGGTACTAATGTAGAACATGATGCACACCACTGTGCGGTAAATACCACCATTTGATCCCCATCGGCTTGAGATTTTTCATTCAATAGTGTGACGCTTACAATCCAAAACAAAGCCAGCACCATAGAAAACAATCCTACAAAATCGATTTTCTTTGGCGAAATTTTAAACAAAAAACGACTGCTTGGCATAGGATTAAAGTTCCTTTTGGTTTGCAATCTTAAATTAGTATTCAAGACAGCCTTATCATATCACATTTTGCAACGCTTGTCTTTATTTGTTTGTAAATCTTTTACAATTCCGTTATGCTATAGAAAGATTTATGTTTCCTGACACCAATGCGAAAAGCATCCAGTGGGTTTCTAGCTCCTTTTAACGCTGGTGACGTCAGAGACCTTTGCTCGCACAAACCGCCATGATGGCGGTCTACATGTTAGCTTGTCTATAAATGGAGGGGTTCCTCATCACCTCTAAATCCCCCCTTCAAGTCGAAAAAGTTAGGAACTTTTTCTCTTGGGAAAGAAAACCGTTGGTTTCCTCTCCCAACCTCTCCTTCCTAAAGGCGAAGATTCACTTCGTGAATAAGAAGGTTTTTGTCCCCACCTCGTCGCATCATTCCCATTGCACGACGTACGCAAAATGTCTCGGAAGCCTCGCATTTAGTGCGTTGACGTCTGTTTAAAAAGACTTCCGCACAAGTGGTACAACCGTAAATACTTCAAAAGGACACAGGCATCATGGCACTAAAATGGATCCCACTTGAAACGCAATCCAAGCACATTCATGTGCTGGTGACGGCTGTCGGCCCTTTGAAATGCAATTGCACCTTGATTTACAACTCACTCACCCTAGAAGCCGTCATCATCGATGCAGGGGGCGATGCCGATGAACTCCTGAAATGCTTGCGTACCTATAAGCTCAAGCTCAAGGCGGTGTACCATACCCACGCCCATTTTGACCACTTTTTAGCATCTGAAGCCTTGCGAAAAGCCACAGGATGCCCCCTCTTCCTCCACAAAAAAGACCTCTTTTTGTGGGATATGCTGGAAACACAATGCCAACTTTTCGGATTCCCCCTCCACCAAGAAAAGACGCTCCCCCCCGATGGCTTTATTAAAGATGGGCAGACGCTTGATTTAGACGACTTAGGCACGCATCAAACGCTGGTGACTCCTGGGCATACCCCTGGATCTTGCTGTTTTCACTTGGAATCGCATGGCATATTGGTGGCAGGCGACACGCTTTTTCACGGAGGCATTGGCCGCACCGACTTGTGGGGAGGCGACGAATCCGCCATTTACCGTTCCATTACCCAACGCTTGCATGTGCTAGATGTGGATACCACCGTGATCACAGGGCATGGCAAGCTCACGACTATTCAGCAAGAACGCCACTATTTCAATTAGATTAAGAAGGATAGCACAATGACCGTCGTTTTACGTACACTAGAAGAACTCCACAATTGGAAAAACGCCCAAGCATCCCAAAAAATCGCCTTGGTACCGACCATGGGGAACCTTCATGCAGGGCATTTAGCCTTGGTGAAAGAAGCCCAACGCCATGCGGAAGCCGTGATCGTTTCGATTTTTGTAAACCCCACACAATTTGGAGCCAATGAAGATTTAGATCGATACCCACGCACCTTTGAAGCAGATCTAGAAGCCTGCGAAAACGCCCAAGTGGACGCCATTTTTGCCCCGTCTGTTGAAGTCATGTATCCTGAAGGTTTAAAAATTACGCATCATGCGGAAGAATCGCTCGCCAACCGCTTATGCGGTGCGAGTCGTCAGGGGCATTTTGACGGCGTCGTCACCGTGGTGCATCGGCTGTTTAGCGTGGTGGAACCTCAATTCGCTGTTTTTGGACAGAAAGACGCCCAACAAGTCGCCGTGATTAAAGCCTTGATTGAAAGCGAAGCCTTTCCTATTAAGCTAGTGGTGCATCCTATGGTGAGGGACAGCGACGGCTTGGCATTGTCGTCACGCAATCAATATCTTCAAACCCCTGAAGAGCGTCAAACGGCGTTAGCCTTATTTGAAACCATGCAAGGGCTTGCAGTGGCGTTTCATACATTGAATCAAGCCCCTACGGCTCCGCCGTTGAATCTTCAAAAGGCGTTTGAACTTTCGTGGAAGGCATTGCAACCGATGTATCCTTTGGGGCAGGAACTTCAGTGGGATTATGTCGAAGCCGTCGACGATGAGACCTTTGAACCACAAGCCTTTTTAACCAGCAATAGTCGCTTGCTCGTGGCGGCTCGATTGGGGGCGTTACGTTTGATTGATACCTTGCATGTTCAGGAATTGCTGGATGAAGCCAAAGAGAGGGCGTAATACCCTCTCTTTAGAACAGTCTTGATTGAATGTCTAGGTACAGTTTTGAGTCCTTGCTCTAAGTTGACGCTGTGGAGATAATGCAGTTTGTGGTTGCAT
>JAJTHC010000161.1 GCA_021299615.1 Vampirovibrionales bacterium | reverse complement strand
ATTTAGAGTTTTCTGTACAGTAGGCTAGACTAGGAGCCTAGATTATTTTGTGAAAGAGTGTAGATAGACCTACATGACTGAACAAAATAATCGTAGCGACAACGTATAGACACTGTACAGAAAATTATCAATTCGGCTATACGTCTGTGTACACGACCTCACAAAAAAACATTAGGCTCCTAGAATAGTCTAATAGCTCATTTTATCTATAATACACTATAACACAAAAAATCAAGCCGTGTGATGCACAATCGGGTGAAAGAGGCGGTCTTCCTTTTTGGCGACCTTGCTTAAATCGTAGCTGGAATCGTCCAACACATCCACAATCCGTTGATGCTTTTCATCCTGCCACGTTTGCACCCCTGCCATAAAATCCAACGGCGAAGAGTTCATGTAATAGAGATTCTTGATGGTACCGTCTTTGGGCAAGTACGTTTCAAGCAGGTGATGAGCATCCAGCTCGGCTTTGAGCGTGCTTAATAGTACGTTTTCTTTCTTTCGGGCATGATCTTCTGCCATTTGAGCCTTGCCTTCGCTCACGTGCGTTGGCACAGAAATTAAGGCTTGGGTGTAAGTGTCGCCCGATTTAGAGGCTTGAACAAGTTGATAAATCACGTGTTCTGAGTGTGTGTAACGACGTGTAGAACTTTTGCCTTTCTGGGAGGGTGCTTCCATAACGTATGGATCTGATTCCGAATGAAAGACGGCTTTATGTGTCGCATCTAGCACAATGCTTAAATCGCTTTCTGGAATGTTTTTCATCAGCACAAGCCCTTGTCGCTGGGTAGTGTTCGGGGCGTTTAAAGAGAGAGAGGGAAGCATACGTGAACCTCATTTTTCTAGGTTCCAATAGTATAGCAAAACAAGATGACGTGTCTAGTCTTTCGAGAAAGTGCTTTGACGTCTGTTTTGAAATGCTTCCGCATTATTGTTATGAAGCGTATTTCCTAAAACACACTATTAAGGCTTACAGCTTCTCAACGTACAGACGGTGGGTTGATCAGGTAAGGGGGGCAAAAAACGATGCCGACGTTCCGCCACCCAATCATACGCAGGGCGAGTGATTCCCTTCAAAAACCGCATCCGCAACAAATACCCCACCCACGACCACGGTGCGATGCACTGTTCTAAACACACACCCACCGCTTCTTCCGCCTTGAAAACGGCGTTTTTTTCAACATCAATGACGTGCATTCGCTGAGTGGTGTCGTCGCTCGACAATGCAAAAGGCTCCAAATAACGAGGGGCTTCTTCACTATGGACATCCACAAAACGCATGTAGCGTGGATGCTTCAACCAGCCATTCAAAAACAGCTGGCTTCGCTGGCACAAGCCACACGTAGCATCATACAACACAATAAATTGAGCATTCATAACGGATTCCCTACGCCTTGCGTTTAATGTGAGACGGAGAAATCCCTAGATTGTCAAACGAATCGAGCCAAAAGGACTCAAGTGCCTCTTGCTTGCGAACAAGGCGAGTGGCGTCGGCATCTTGGACTTCTAAGTACACACGCACCAAGGGTTCCGTGCCACTGGCTCGCACCAAAACCCAAGAACCATCTGTCAAATAAAGTTTTACGCCGTCTTGCGTGTGGAACTCGGCTTTTAAGGCGTGGGCTTCCGCATTAGAACGAGCGACATCTACAATGAGATCCGCCCCCAAACTACCGCCTTCGGTAAAAAGGGTCAAGGCTTTATTGAGGATTTGTGATTTCAATTCTGTGTGAATCGACCATTCCGTAAAAATAAAACGCTTTTCGATGAGGACTTCCACCTTCTGCACGATTTGAGACAAAGGCAAGCCTTCTTTCGCAATCAATTCCGCAATCAGCAGGTTAGCCAACATGCCATCCTTTTCAGGAACGTGATTCAAAATACTTAAGCCACCACTGCCTTCTCCGCCTAAAATCACAGAAGGCTTTGCGACATCTTGTTCATAATCCAAAAAGACTTCGGCGATATATTTATAGCCTACAGGCGTTTGAAGCACGGGAGTTTCATACAATTTCATCATATCATCCAAGGCATGGGTGGTGGATTGCGACCGCACCACGATGCCTTTTGCCTTGCGATGATGCACCATTAAATACGCCACTAAACGTAAAATCGTATTGGGATGCAAGAAATTACCGTTTTCATCCAAAACACCAAAGCGATCCGCATCCCCGTCGTTGGAGGCTCCAAAAATAAGGGCATCAGGCAGTTGAGCCGTCCACGTTTTTAGAATCTGCGACAGTTCCGTTAGATTTTCCGCCGAAGGTTCTGGTTCGCCGTCATAGCCTTGGGGGCGTTCATCTTCGGTGTGAATGAGTTTAACATCCGCCACGCCCAAATCTTCCATGAGCTTGGGGAAATAATGGCGACCTGTGGCGTACAAGGGATCGTAACCCACATGCAATTTCGCCGATTTTATGGCAGCAACATCCAGCTTAATGACTTCTTTAAGGTGATCTAAATACGCTTCATACGGCAAAAGATGATAGATACGAGGGGCATCATCCAAACCGAGGGCTTTTCTGTCCAGCACCAAGTTCAAAGGATTCGCTTGCAAAGCTTCAAATTGTTTTGTCATGGAAGAAGGGGCAACGGCTCCGTCATTGGTTAAGAAGTTGTATCCACCGTAGTTCCAAGGGTTGTGGCTGGCGGTCATTAAAATGGCTCCTGCGGAACCGACGCCGTTGCCAGCAATTTCAGCCAAGTGAGCAGCGGTATACGCCAAAACAGGCGTCGGCACATCGCCTTGCACTTCGTAGACGTCTAAGCCTTTGGCGAGAAGGGTTTTGATGATAATAGGGATCGCCATTTTGGTTTTTTCTCGGGTGTCGCCACCGACCAAGACGGGACGAGCGATTTGTTCCGCTTGCATGGTCTGAATTAAGGCATCGGCGATGGCGTGGGTGATTTGTGTCACGACGGCTTCATTAAAGGCGTCGTCTGCATCGTGGCGATAGCCTGACGTACCAAATTGATAGACTTTAGAGACGATTGGACTTGAACTCATGGGAAGCTTACCTTTTATCAATATCAATAATGATTTCCATAACACGCTTAGTATAACACGAGCAAAACAAGTGGAGGCAACTATTTTTTTTCGTATTGTTGGATTGATGCGTTTTAATACCATTTAAACGAGTAAATAGCGTGTTAAGCTCCTCGTCTAGCCTACTGTTCAGAAAACTCTAAACGTGGCTATATCCTAAACTTCAAAGGTCTATGCTATTCTGTAATAGAAGACTCTGTGAATACCTTTAAAATAGGCTTTCTTTTTTATAGTTTTGATGCTAGTGTTATTCTTCTTTTTCTCTCTACCGTAATTTAAGGATTGTTATAATGAAATTAGCTTCTTTCAATGTTCCCAATAGACCCTTGATTTTTCAGGCTCCTTCAAATAAGCAAAACGCTATAACGGCGACAAAAAATACAAGCCCCCAAAGGAGTGGGGAAGGCTTTGGAGTAGGATTATTTGCATTAAGTTTACTGGCAATTGCTTCAGCAGTGGGTAGCTGGTGGCAAGCTAAATTGATTGAAAATAGTGCTAACTTGGTAGCGAAAGATATTGCCCTAGAACTCTTGAAGACGTCTTCTCCAGAGAAAAAAATAAACACGGCAGAAATATCCACCTAATACCCTTTAAATGACTTCCCCACAAAAATAGAAAAATACGCTATACTAGGAGTGGTACAATGATTGTGCCACTCCTTTGTGATGAAAGCCCCTACGTATGACTGCGTCTAACACACCCCCACAAGACGGACGGTTTATTGAAGACGTCCTCATGGAAGAGCTTCTCGCCAAGCTGGCTCAGCATGGTGCCAAGCCTGATGACTTGGCATTGGTGCAACGCACCTTCGATTACGCTCGCCACCACCACGACGGTCAAAAACGCAAAGACGGCACCAATTACATCATGCACCCCGTGAGCGTCGCCCTGATTTTGGCGGATATGTGGGTGGATGTGCCAACCCTGCAAGCCGCCCTTATGCACGATGTGCTAGAAGACACCACCGCCACGCCAGAAGACATGGAAAAGCACTTTGGGGCGGAAGTCACCAAAATCGTGCAAGGCGTGACGAAACTAGGGAAATACAAGTACCAGTTTAGTAGCAAAGAAGAAGAGCAAGCGGAAAACTTCCGCAATATGTTCTTGGCGATGGCGGAAGATATTCGTGTGTTGACGCTGAAATTGGCGGACAGGCTCCACAATATGCGGACGCTTGAGCATATGTTGCCCCATAAACAAGAAAAAATTGCCAATGAAACGCTGGAAGTTTTTGCCCCCCTCGCCAACCGCATCGGGATGGGGAACTTCAAGGCGGAATTGGAAGATTTGTCGTTAAGCTTTTTGGATCCTGAACAGTTTCACGAAATCAAAGGGCAACTCGCCGATTCGCAAGAAGAGCGAGAGCGTGTCATTCAGCAAATGACGCAACACCTTGAAAAGGGACTTTTGCAACATAACATCCATTCAAAAATCTATAGCCGTTTGAAGAATTATTACAGTATTTACAAGAAAATGAGTTCGCAAAAGAAGGAACTCAACGATATTTTCGACATTTCCGCCCTGCGAGTCATCGTGCAAACCGAAGCCCAATGCTATGAAGTCTTGGGAATTATTCACCACCAGTATACGCCTGTCGCTGGGCGTTTTAAAGATTACATCGCCATGCCGAAAAGCAACTTTTATCAGTCTTTACACACCACGATTATCGGGCCGAATAAACGCCCTGTGGAAGTGCAGATTCGCACGGAAAAAATGCACAAGGTGGCGGAATTTGGTATCGCTGCCCACTTTCACTATAAGCGATTTGGCGATGATGCCACGGCGTATCAAAGTTCTAAAGAAGATGAAAAGCTCGGTTGGTTGAAGCAGTTGGTTGAAATGCAAGCCAATGCCAATACGGCGTTAGAGTTTGTCGAAAATGTGAAGCTCGATCTCTTCCCTGATCAAGTGTTCGTGTTTACGCCCAAAGGCACCGTCATTAGCTTGCCTCGTGGATGCACGCCTGTGGATTTCGCCTTTCGCATCCACAGTGAAGTCGGCAATCGATGTGCAGGGGCGATTGTCAACGAAAAAATGGTGCCGTTAGATACAGAACTTCAAAACGGCGATATTATTGAGATTATCACCAATAAAAAAGCGACGCCACGCCTAGACTGGGTGAACTTTGTGGTGACGCAACAAGCCAAGAACCGCATTCGTCACTGGTATAAAAAGCATTACCGTGATCAGCACGAAACCCAAGGACGCCAACTGCTTGAAGCCGACCTCACTCGTGCAAAAGTCGATACGCTGGTGAAATCGGGCAAGATGTTGGAAGTCGCCAACGAACTCAACTATAAGAATATCGAAGATTTGTACGTCGCCTTGGGCTATGGGGAAATCACGCTGTCTCGCATTATCAACCGTGTGAAAAAGGGCAAGATCGTTTCCACCACGTCGGATCATCATGCCCAGATTCAAGCCGAACAAGCCGAGCATTTGAAAGAACACGGCTATGTGGATTTACCCAACTCGCAAAGCCCTGAAGCCTTGCAAGCCAAAAATAGTACCAGCGAACGCTTTGCCGAAGAACTCGCCAAACTTGAAAAGGTGGGTCACACCAGCGATGCCATGAACGCTAGCGGATCCCTGCAAGCCCTAAAAGGCTTGCAATACCACATTGCTCGCTGTTGTATGCCTGTACCAGGGGATGCGATTGTGGGGATTGTGACTCGCAGTCGGGGCGTGATGATTCATCGGGACGATTGCATGAACATCATTCAAGCCAATCCGCAACGGGTGATGAACCTGTCGTGGACGGGGGCGATTGAAATGCAACAGACGCTCCATAATGTCTTGCTGGAAATGCAGGTGATGGATCAAGTGGGTGTGTTTAAGGATGTGCTGGCGAAGGTGTCGGATATGCAGGTGAACATTTTTTCCGCCAATTGTCGTCGTTTAACAGGCGAAAAGAGTGTGTATATCGAGCTTGGGCTTGAAGTCAAGAACTTGGAAGAGCTAGAAAAGCTCATTCGCAACATCAAGCAACTGCCCGATGTCATCGCCGTCAAACGTTCACGCTATCGTATGAACAAGTAAGGAAAAGTTAGCTAACTTTTCCTTACTTGATTAGTCTGAGACTCTTTTTCTGCAGGAGCGTCGTGAATTATATTTTCGGCAAGTGTTAATAGTCTTGTGACTCTTTCCATTTGGGGGAAAGCTATTTCTAATGCTTCTCGTGCCGTTTTTAAAGCTTTCATGTTAATTGTATTTGAATCTTTATAGATTCTTTCTGTTGGAGAACTAAATAATTCTTGAATTTGGTGTATTAAAAAGTCTCGATATTCTTTATCTGCTTCTGTATCACAAAGTTCTTTTACTAATTTCATATAACTATCAAAGTGTAAAGCACAAGTGGATTTAAAACGATACTCTTCTGCAAGTCTTGATTCTTTTAGGAAGCGTTGGAAGACGAAAATAGTCAACCCAGATAATATAAAGGTTAATGAAATCTTGGGAACGACGAAAGAAGCAATATCTAGCCAGCTATGAAAAACAGGAATTGCGAATTCAAAATAAACCCAAGGTGCTTGAGGCTTTATTCCAAAATGGGAACTTCCTAAAATAAGTAGTGATAAAATGATTACAAAAGAAAAGTAAGCACTCACGAATGCTCGTTTGAGCCATTTTTCAGAAGCCTCATCCTTCAGTTGTCTCACGGCATCAAACTCTTTGAAGGTACCTATACCTAAAGCATTGGTAAGTTCAATTTCAGTTTGTTTTTGAAGTTCTTGAGTCTTTGTCTTCAGTTTCTCATAATCTGCGACAGCTTTTGTTAAGCTGTCTAAATTATTTTTAAAAGTGGTTTCATTTGTCTGAAAAAGAGTTTTTGCCTCACCTTCCAACTCTACGATATTATCATGAATAGCTTGAACATTTTCCAATAACTCTTCTGCTTGAAGCTCTTCCACCTCATCTTTAAAAGTTGTAATGGTATTGTATGCCGTAGTTGCTGATTGATTTAAGGTACTTATATTTGATTCTAAACTCTTGGCGTTGTCATGAATAGTTTGAGCATTTTCTAATAATTCGTCAGCTTGAAGTTCTTCTACTTTCTCTTTAAAAGTCGTAATAACAGCATCAGAATCAATCGCTGATTGATTTAGGGTACTTATATTTGATTCTAAACTCTTGGCGTTGTCATGAATAGCTTGAACATGTTCCAATAATTCGTCAGCTTGTAGTTCTTCCACCTCATCTTTGAAAGCTATAATCGTACTGTGTGCTGTAGTTGCTGATTGATTTAATCCAGCTACTTTTTTTTCAGTTTCGCTCAAAGTCTCATAGGAACTAGAAGCATCTACAACAAGCTCCTCTAATTCTTGGATACGTTTTTTATATTGTAGTATCTGAGCTTCACCTCTATATTTGTAAAACTCAGGGTTACTTTTTAAACGACATAAAAGCTTAAAGCCAGTACTTAATATTTGATCATTCGTTGTTGACCAGTTTGATACGTAGTCTAGACAATTATAAGAATATCCATCAATCTGAGATGTTGTAAACACAAGCCACACATTACCAACAAGAGTGTCTGTACTAGAAGGTTGTATGGCTACAGCAACGTGCTTGATAATTTCATCAAGAAGGTCATTAGCTTCTTTTGTGATGGCTTGATTTACCTTATTTTGTTCTAAGTTAGATTGAAGATTATTACACATCCCTTGAAGTTGTAATACGTATGGTTCGGAAATAGATGTTAACATTTAATAGACGTACCTTCTCTTTAGTTTTTGTAAATTATATCATGAAAATGATTGTTACTTAAGAGAAGACAACTTAAATTTTTCAGTTATGATAGTGTAATGTATACTAATTTAAATTTTCAGGAGTCCCCCACATGATCTCTAAAACCGTTGAAATCGTGACCCAAAAATTGAAGGAGGCGTTTTCGCCTCAAGCCTTTGAACTCATCGACAATAGCTGGCAACACGCAGGGCATGCAGGCAATACGATGGGCGGTAGTCACCTTGATATTCGCATCACCAGCGAAGCCTTTGAAGGCGTTTCCACCCTGAAACGGCATCGTATGGTGCATGAAGTCTTGAAAAACGAGATGCAAGGTCCTGTTCACGCCCTTGAACTCACCTTACGAAGCCCTGATGAAATCGAAAATTAGCCTT
>JAJTHC010000116.1 GCA_021299615.1 Vampirovibrionales bacterium | reverse complement strand
CGGAAAGAAGTTATTTCGGGCTTCTCATTTAAAAGCCGACTAGAAAAAGTCGTTGGAGGCTTTGCTCCCCAGTCCCCATTACCATTAGATGATGGAGAAGGTTTAGGAGCAAGTATAGGAGCAGGGGGATTCGTGGGGCGGATCGTTCTTGAAATCATTGTTTTATCTTCTTTCTACAGGTGTTTAAATGGAAAATAATGAAAAAGTTGTAAAACAAAATTTGTTTTACAACTTAATAAAAACAATCTTTACCTTTGAATTGCCTAATTGTTACAAGAGGCTACAGAGAAATAGCGAAAGTATTGTGAGTGGCATGAAAAAATGATGAAATTGAGGCGTCTTGACCCTAAAACGCCTCAATTATAGTCTTTTCAAAAGTTTTCTGAACAATAGGCTAGACGAGGAGCCTAGATTATTTTGTGAAGAAGTGTAGATAGACCTACATGACTGAACAAAATAATCGTAGCGACAAAGTATAGACACTGTAGGGGAAACTCTTTAAAACACTATATGTACGTCTGTGTACACGCCCTCACAAAAAACATTAGGCTCCTAGAATAGTCTAATAGCTCATTTTATCTATAAAACACTGTAAAACAGGCTATGAGGCTATTCTAAGAGCCGTGGTGACTCGGGTTTTGGAGTTCTTACTGTTCTGGTAAAGTTTTCTCTGTAACAGAGCTGTCTATAATCTTATTCACATTTTTTTCTGTGTTTGGTGTTTAATAGCATTAAGGTCACGCTTTAACCAAGAACTTAATAAAAAAGGTGTTTGATGATGACAAATCACACAAGCTTAACCAAAAAAAATGCGGAAAAGCATCCGCCACATGGCATTTTAAAATCAACAGTGCCGTTTCCTAAGCTGGAAAGCAACCAAGCCGTCATTCAAGAAGTCTTTTCATCCATTCAAGGCGAAGGCTTGCACGCTGGCGAACGCCAAGTTTTCGTAAGAGTCGCCCACTGCCATTTGCATTGTGCCTATTGCGACACACCCATGACCACCCCACGAGGCGATTGTGCCGTGGAAACACAACCCGGGTCTAACCAATGGGTCGCCGTACCAGGTTTGCAACGGGTGGAAGACACCGAAATGTTGATCGCAGGCTTAATCGCTCAAGCCCCGCATCACAGCGTGAGCTTCACAGGCGGAGAACCCCTGTTGTATCCGTATTATCTCAAAAGCTTGATGGAACGCATCCAGCGGTTGGGCGTGAAAACCTACTTAGAAACCAGCGGAACGCAACCGCATAGCTTGGCGAAAGTCCTACAGTTTGTCGATGTCATTTCCATGGATGTTAAGCTTCCTTCTAGCACGAAAGAAGCGGAACGCTGGCAACAACACGCCGATTTTTACCGTACCGCAACGCAAGCGCCTCATGTGGAATTGTTTGTCAAAGTGGTGGTGAATCACGACAGCACGCTGGATGAATTGACGCATTTGGCATCCATTATTACCGATACACAAACGCCGATTTATCTGCAACCTGAAACGTCTTTGTTGGAAGACGGTGTTCTGAATATCACGCCTAGCCACTTGCTGAACTTGCAAGGCTTCTTGGCTCGCCATTTTAGCACCGTTCGAGTGCTTCCCCAAACTCATAAAATGATGAAGATTTCTTAATGACCACAAGTCGCCCTTCCTTTTCGTATGACGCTTCTTTAAACACTGAACTTCATGGCGATGTGCTGGTGGTTGGGGCGGGTTTGGCAGGTTTGACGGCGGCACTCACTGCGGCGGAAGCAGGCTTAAAGGTCTTGCTCGCCTTTAAGCCGAAAGATGCCACGGAATCCAATTCTGCTTACGCTCAAGGAGGCATTGCGGCTTATGTGGAATGGAATACGCCTGATTCCTTGGAACAACATGTGCAAGATACCCTTGAAGCAGGGGCAGGCTATAATAACGAAATTGTGGTGCGTCAGATTTTAGCCGAAGGCAATGACGCCATTAAAACCTTGATGCGTTACGGCGTGGCTTTTGATTTAGACCCTGAAGGCGTACCAGCCTTAACGCAAGAAGCCGCCCATTCTCAACGACGCATCTTGCACGTGAATGGGGATCAAACAGGCGTGGGCATAGTCACGCCGTTGATCGAGCGAGTCAAGGCGACAAAAAGCATACAGATTTTGCCTTATCACGCCTTAGAAGCCTTGCATCAAGGCAAGCACCACGCCATTGTGGGAGCCACCCTTTACGACAGCAAACACGCCCAACGGCGATACATCCACACGTCGAATGTGGTGCTGGCGACAGGTGGTTACGCAGGGCTTTACCTTCATGCCACCAATACCGCTACGGATGGCGTGCAAGCCTTGTTTTTGGCTCATCAAGCAGGGGCAACGCTCAAGGATTTACACTTGGTGCAGTTTCACCCCACCGCCTTTGTTACCGAAGGGCAGGTGCGTTTTCTAGCCAGCGAATCGCTACGAGGCGAAGGAGCTATGCTCGTAAATGCGGACGGTCAACGCTTCATGGAAGCGGTGCATCCGCAAGGGGAGTTGGCACCTCGAGATGTGGTGGCTCGTGCGATTGCGTCTGAGATGTTGAAGACGAAGCATCCATGCGTGTATTTGGATATGCGTCATCGCAGTCAAGCCTTTTTAGAGCATCGCTTCCCGAATATCTACCGCACGGCGTTGCGTTATGGCATCGATATGGCAACGGATCTTTTGCCTGTCGCACCAGCGGCTCACTATTGCATGGGAGGCATTGACGCCACGTGGCAAGGCGAAACTGCCGTTTCGGGCTTGTTTACGATTGGTGAAGCCAGTTGCACGGGCTTGCATGGGGCGAATCGATTGGCGTCGAACTCGTTGCTCGAATGCGTGGTAATGGGGAGACAAGTCGTCAATGTACTGAATAAAACACTTATTCCGAATACACCATTTGGCTTTAATCAAGCAAAATACAATAATTCCAGCCATTCTTTGAAACAAGTAAAACGTCTCATGTGGCAATATCTTGGCTTACAACGTTCTAAACGAGCTTATGAACACTTACATACGGAGTTACAAAAGCTAAAAAATGACTTCCCTGATGAAGAGGTCTTTACCTTTTTAGTAGAAACGGCAGTCAAACATGCTGAAGAAATGTCTTATTCCTGTGGAAGCCATCACATCATAGAAAAGTCGTTGTCCTTCAAATAAAATGTCGAAGGGGGGACTTGAACCCCCACAGATTTCTCCGCACGCCCCTTAAACGTGTGCGTCTACCATTCCGCCACTCCGACAAGTGTTTTATTAGTTTAGACGAAACATAAATCGGGGTCAACTGGCTTTTGTTGTAAAAAGCTTAACACCTGACAAAATAAAGGTGTTTCCAAAGTGCGATGGTTTTTATAGTACTTTCTATATAAAATGTTCTATAGTGTTTTAAAGAGTTTCCCCTACAGTGTCTATACTTTGTCGCTCGGGTTCTCGATGTGCTTATGTATGTCTGTGTACACGCCTCAAAAGCCGTTTGTTTTTCCTTGAAATTCCTCCTTTCTTGACTAAATGTCGACACTACCTAATGGGTTCTTATTTTGCAACAAAATGTTACAATAGTTCAAATTAAAGCACGGCGTTTTGTTTATTATTTGGGGAAATGATCCTATTTTCAAGGACATTTTAGCCATTCTTTAAAGTGACAGACTAAAAAAGATGGCTTTCTGAGTAGGTTTTAAGAGAGGCACGGGGATTTGATTACATATGAGCTTAACAACCAATCGTTTTAACCAAACAACTTTTTCTAACCTGCAAGGCACTTATAATTTATTGAAAGACAAGAACATTCAATTGAATGCGGAACATAAAAGCATCCCTGGATGGCAACAACCTGGAGGTGTTCTGCCTTGGGTCACCAAAAAAATCGATATGCTTTTAGGCGACCAGCAATTGATTTTGGATGATAATGGCAATGCGACCTTAAACGGTAAAGCCCTTGAAAAAGAAAAGCCCTTTACCACCAAAGACGGTTCTGTTTTGAAATGGAATGGCACCGAATTAATCGCTGAAAATACCAACAATGGTGAATACAATATGAAATTCACTGTTAATACGTTAAAAGACGCCAATGGGCAGGATGTTCGTTATATTGATACGGATCTTAGTAGTACTGCCAAGGGGGTTAATTCTGACGGAGTCATGCCAACAGGTATTTTAGGTGAAGGTTTTGATGCGGATGCTGAAGTTCGTCTGGCTTTAAAAAAAGCCCAAGCATCCTATTTACTTTCAGAAGCTGATAAGTTAGAAGCTTCTGCTAAAGTCAAGGCAGGCGAATCTCAAGTGGCTGATGAAACCGCAAAAACGGCGAAAGCTTTAGCCCAAACAAAAGCTAGCGATGCAGACTTTGCTCAATTTGAGGCTAACAAAGCCTTTGTTGCAGCATCTGACGCTGACAGTAATGCTCGTGCGGCGGCTGCACTTGCTGCATTACCTAATGCACCTGAAGAAACGAAGGTAGCTGCCGCAACGGCACAAGCCACCGCTGATCGGAAACGGATAGAAGCAAACGAAGCACAATCGAAAGCTGATAAATTGCTTACAGAAGCGACCGTTGCTGAAGCGGATGCTGTTTCCAAAGACGGACTTGCCTTAATCGCTAAATCGGAAGCGGATAGAGCATCTGCAGAAGCAATTAAGGTACGAACTGAAGCGGATAAAGCCCAAGCAGAAGTCCGTGCTGAAGAGGCTAAGGCAACAGCAAAGCAGTAACCAAACAGTAACCGACTTATAAGAAACCTTATAAGTCGGTTATTTTATAGTCAAGAAAAATCAAACCTATCTTTGATTTTTTTGTTGCCCATCTTGTCCACCCATTGGCGTTTTTCCAGTAGGATTTACGAATAAATAATTAGGCTTTTGGGGTAAGGGAGGAAGAGTAGAAAAAGATCTTATACCAAGATTTAAATAAGCAACAGGTTGTAAACCACTGCGGAACAGCTTTTCTGTCTGTGTTTGTGATTGTTCTAATGGTCGAGGTTGTGTAAATTGTAAAGCTTGAGATTCTAATGCTTTTGTTTCTTGCGTAATTACATTAGAGTTAAATGAAGGAATTAGGAGTGCTGGATTTGCCATGATGTGTTTGTCCTATGTTTGTGTGTTATGTGCCTATCGTCTATCTCCAGTGGAACAAGGGATTGTTCCGTCTGTATTAGTATAAAGGATTATAAAAACAAACATTGTGCCAGCCAAGGCGTCACTGTAACAAGATTGTTACACGATGTCTGTATTTTCAATATAGAAACCTCTGCGAAAGCGGTTTTACTCCCTTTCCCTTAGGTGTATGATTGCGGTGTATGATTGCGAAGATGTTCGAGG
>JAJTHC010000084.1 GCA_021299615.1 Vampirovibrionales bacterium | reverse complement strand
TTTAGATCTTTATTTTTAAAAACTAAATCTTTAGTTTCTTTAGTTTTAGATCTTTATTTTCTAAAACTAAATCTTTTTTTCTTTAGCTTTTTTGCTTAATGAATCGGTACTTCTTGGATGTGTTCAATATCAACCTCAAAATGCACGTCCAAAATCTTGCGAGGTCGAAGGCGGTCATTGTCCCATTGGGTGACGCCTGCGAGCTTACGCTCATGAATCGCCAACGCCAGCGTTTCATTTTTAAGCACGTTCGGCGTAAAATGTTCCGCCGACAAAACCGCCCCATGCAAGAGCCTGTCATAAGATTCTTGAGAATCCAGCTGTAAAAGAGGCAAAGACAAGCACTGCAAGGGATTAATCGTCAACGCCCAAGGATCCACCGCCTGCTTGACTTCGTCTAAGCGATGCGACGTTTCGGCATAGAAGCGTCCGTGGCGGGTGCGAATAAGATCGGTCATCACGCCGACCGTGCCAAGCGAATAGGCAATATCTCGCACCAACGAACGAATATAAGTCCCTGAAGAACAGGAAACACGGATTTTAAACTCGGGTTCCGCTTGATTAAGGTGTGTTTCCACCAATTCTAAATGCGAGATTTCAACAGGCTTTACAGGCAATTCTTCAAAGGGAATCCTCACCCCAGCTCGTGCGTAATGGTAGAGTTTTTTACCGTTATAATGCACGGCAGAATAGCGTGGCACCCGTTGTTCAATATGCCCTGTAAAGCCTTCAAACACACGTTCCAAGAGTTCCGTCGTAATGCCTGCTGGCACAGGGCGTTCCTTCCACACGTCGCCTTCTAAATCTAGAGTCGTGGTTTCTTTGCCCAGTCGCATGGTGGCGATATAGGTTTTGGTATCGGGAAAGTACTCAATCAAGCGAGTGGCATTGCCGATGCAGATCGGTAAGACGCCTTCCGCCATGGGATCCAAAGTCCCCAAATGCCCAATTTTCTTGGTGTTAAAGACCTTACGCATTTGAGCCACCATATCATGACTGGTAGGGCCTTTGGGTTTATACAAGTTCAAGGTCGCAAAGGGGACTTGCGTAACTTGACTGGTGGAAGGGCTTTCGATTTCAGTGTCAGCAGGCATGGGAAGGGATTGTCCTTACAAAGCAAAAAGGAGCCGTATCGCTCCTTTTTAGTAGATCACTTACTTTTTTTCTTCACGATACAAGACGTGTTTTTGTAAAGTGGGATCATACTTACGTAGTTCTAAACGTGTAGGGTTTTTCTTTTTGTTCTTACGAATGCTGTAGAAATGTCCGCTTTCAGTGCTTTTTAAGCGTACAGGTTGTGCACCTTTGTCATTTTTTGCCATGGGGTATACTCCAAAATAGGGAAATTGTTAATAAGACTTAGTTTTTCAACGCCGCTTCAAGGGTTGTGCCATGTGCTTTTAAAGCAGCTGCCAAGCCCAATTTGGTGGCACGTTTAATCACACGAGTGCTGACTTTCAAGCGAACAAAGGCTTTGCGTTCTTCACACCAAAAACGCTTCCATTGAAGGTTGGGTTCTTGACGACGACCATGCTTTTTGTTTGAGAAACTAATTTTGTTTGCTTTTTTGGGTGTAGCCCCAGAAATTTGACATCTTTTCGACATGAGCGTAAATCCTTCTAATCAGTAAAATGCTTTAAATATAGTCTTTGTTAGGTGAAAGCAGTTAACGCATACTATACAACGTGATTACAAGTATCACACGAACATTTTTAAATCACAAGTACTAATATATTTAAAACCTTCTCTTTCCATATTTATACCATTTAAACGATTGAATAGCGTATATAGAAAGCTCTGCGAAAGTTCAAGTCGTATGAGTGTTTTTTCCAAGTAATGGCGTTGCATAAGGAATTGTGGCAAGGGAAACGCCTGATTCAGCAAATCGTTTTAATAACCCTTGCAAATAGGCTTGATGCACATCTCGATACACTGTGTAATCCGCATCTTCCACAAAGTACACGACTTCAAACACATAGGCAAAATCGTTGCAATCCGCCAGATGCACACGCTCTAAAGTCGCCTTGTCAAGGTCTTTAAATCCTTCCGTCACCCTCTTGGGAATGGCGTCCAGTACGCCTAAAGGCGTGTCATACGGCACGTTAAAGCGATGTTCCACCCTTCGGCGTTGCATGCGAGTGAAGTTGCGAATACGGCTTTTCATCAAGTCATTATTGGGAATCACCAACACTTCACCATCTAAACCTTCAAGCCTTGTGGAACGTAACCCAATATGCGTAATGGTACCTTTAAAGTCTTGCGTGATGATAAACTCGCCGATGACAAATGGTTTGTCTAACGCAATCGACAGGGACGCAATCAGATCCCCCAAAACGTTTTGCAAGGCAAGCCCAAGTGCCAAACCCCCCACACCTAAAGACGTGACTAACGCTGTGACATTCACCCCCTTAAAGTCTAAGCCCACCAGTAAAACGAGGCTCCAGCCCACCAAAACGACGAGGAAGGTGACAGGTCCCATAAGGGTTTGCAGGGAAAGGCGTTGCTTTTCATCAGCTTGAGCATCCACATAATGGGTAAGCGTGACTTTCGTGAGCGGTTTAATCCACAAAGCGATTTGTAAAAGCAGGGCATAAATGGGGAAGGGTTCGAAAAAGGCATCGACTGGTTTACTGAACTTAAGCGGTATTTCCGCCACATACACGGCTAAAATCAACAGCACTACAGGGCTAATGTACGCAATGGCTTTTAAAATGAACTTTTTCAGAAAACTCAAACCCCTCGGCGTATATTCCGAATGTATCTTCGTGAGGGGTTTGCTAATGGCGAGACACAATAAACGAATGCCCCAAAACACCAAAAGCCCCAACGCCACTGAAAACAGCCACGCACTGAGGGGGTTGCCGAACCATTCCACGGTGTCTAAAAACGTGCCTTGCACGGAATGATTCACCGCTTCGGACGTCGTTTGAATGGTTTGCGTCGCTTCTTCAACGGTGCTTTGAACGTGTTGGGTAATCATGAGGTATCCCTTTTGCAAATTGCCTTTTTTAGCAGATCTGTTCTATGATTATACTATAGAAAAGGTTACGAAAGTCTTTTCGCCTTGTCCCCCCTCCTGATTTTAGGAGGGAAAACAACCTTTCTTCTTCACGAAGTGAATCTTCACCTTTAGGATGGAGAGGTTGGGAGAGGAAACCAACGGTTTTCTTTCCCAAGAGAAGCTTTAGCTTCGATAGGTTAGGGGGCGGTTAAACTCACAAACAGCGTCTAGGGTTTAACCTCACCCTCGAACGTCTAAAGACGTTCTCTTCCCTCTCCTAAAATTAGGAGAGGGGACAAGACTTTTACCCTCTCAAATCAAAGGAGACATCTATGTTTCTAAATTCCTCCCCCCTCCCTCGTTTTGTGGTTTCCGTGCAAGCGGAAGATCACGAACCACTTGCCCCCACAATGGTTATGCTGGCCTTGTGCGAAAGCGTCTTGGCTGGCGGAGCGGAAGGCTTGCGTTTGGCAAACTTGGATCTCATCCGCCAAGTGAAGCAAAAATATCCCAAGCTACCGATTATTGGCTTGCATAAGCCGTATCCCTTGCCGACACATCCGAAAGAAGTGGTCTACATCACCCGACGCCTTGAAGATGCCCTCGCTCTTGCCGAAGCAGGGGCGGACATCGTCGCCCTAGATGCCACGCCTCGCCCACGAGAAGCTTCGCTTGCCGAGATCGTCACAGCGGTTAAAGACGCCTTCCCCAACGTCAAAATCATGGGGGATGTGGATTCGATTGAGTCGGCTCATTTTGCGGTGGACGCTGGCGTGGATATATTGAGCAGTACCTTAAATGGTTATACGATTGAAACGCAGGACGCTCCTACTGATTCGCCTAATTTTGCGTTTTTAGAAGACTTGGTGAAAACATTCCCCACGCTGCCAGTTTACCTCGAAGGGCGTGTGTGGGATGT
>JAJTHC010000018.1 GCA_021299615.1 Vampirovibrionales bacterium | reverse complement strand
CAGTTATTGGAAGCCCACGACGATATTCGCCAGCATTTTCAAGGGCAGTTTCGGGTGATTATGGAAGACGAAGCCCAAGATTCGTCTCGCTTATTGCAACGATTTTTAAACCTGCTCGGGGGGGATGCTCCTAACCTCGTGCGTTGTGGCGACACCAACCAGTCGATTACCACCACTTTTAGTGCCGCAGAACCTGCCGTCTTTCGAGACTTCATCGCTCATGCCGATGCCCACGTTCGTATGAGTCGAAGCGGTCGATGTGCCACGGAAATTATGGACGTGGCGAACGTGTGGATCAACGAAGTCAGCCGTCCTGAAAGCACGATTAAAGACGCCTTTGTGCCTGTGGAGATGCACGGTTTAGCAGGCGTGAATCCGCCGTTATTGTATCCGATTGAAGCCCGTGCCTTTGCCGATGCTTCCGAAGAAGACGAGCATTTGATTCAAGCGATTTTGGCGGTGCAAGCCAAGCATCCTGAAGCGACTTGTGCCGTGTTGTGGCGATACAATCGTGATGTGTTACGGTTTTCGCAAAAGCTCTTGGAACGACGTATCCCGACGCTTTCGATGACCGAACGCCTCCCGAATGTCGCCAGTTTCAAGCTGGTGGAAGCATGGCTAGGGGCGTTATTGTATTCTGAAACGGCAGATGCTCGCTTGCATCTATTGCAGACCTTGCGTGAAATTCCGACGCATCCCTTGCACCCCTTGGAAGAAGAGGCGTTCGTCGAATTGCGTGATATGCTAGCTTCGACGCCGTTGTTTGCCTTGCCTGTGGATGAACTGGACGCTTTACCAGCGATTTTTCAACAACTGTATTACGATTGGCACGACTTTCAACGAGACATCGCCGTGCGGGACTTGCCGTCGTGGATTTTGCGAGTCACGGAAACGCAGTCGGTGGGGGAATCCCACGTTTTGGAGCGGTGCAACGGCTTTTTATGTGCCTTGCATGCTCAACGCATTTTGCAACGCTACGGCTTGGGACTTGAGCAAAGCGAGTCGCAACAGTTGAGTCTGCTTGCCACCGTGCAGAGCCTGTCTCCCTTAGAGGTGGTGCATCGCTATTTTAAGAGCTTGACCGCCAGCCGTCGCAATTTACAGATGTTCACCGAAGAGCTGTTGAATCCGACGGTGAAGGCATCGACGAGCATGGAGGTAGAAACGCCTCCTGTGCAAGTGATGACCTTGCACAAGTCCAAAGGCATGGAGTTCGATTTTGTGTGGATGCCTGCCCTCACCCAAGCCAACTTCCCCGATGCCTTGGATCAAATCAAAGTGAGGGACACGGAAAAGGCACTCATTGGCATTCAACGCTTGGCGATGCAACGCCAGCAACCGAAAATGCCGTTGATGCCTTTAAATGATGCGGTGGAAGCCTTCAAGCGTCAGCATTTGGAAGAAGAGGCTCGCTTGTTGTATGTGGGCTTTACTCGTGCGATGCAGGGCTTGTTTGTGTCGAGCCATTTTCAGTATCGCAATGCCTTTCACAAGCTGCAGAAGACGCATCCTACGAAAGCGTTTGAGGTCTTAATACCATTTCTTAGATTGAATGGTGTATAGGTGGATTCTAGGAGCCTAGACTCGCAGATGGGCGAGGTGTACAGAAACGTACATAAGCACATCGAGAATCTTAGCGACAACGTATAGACACTGTACAGGAAATTATAAACTTGGCTATCATACCATTTCCTAGATTGAAAAGCGTATAAACGGTATGAGCTTTCATTACAGGCTTTTTATTGCGGATTTGCTGGTGTGATTTGCCAACGACCGTCCGTTTTAGGCGAAATCGTCGGCAAGGTGGAGCCGTCTGCCAAAGGCTCTAAATGGTGTTGGATGTAATGATCTTTCGTTTTCTTGCCCTCTTCCACACGATCAGGATGCTTTTTAACGTAAGCAGGCAAAGAGCTTAAGCCCCCTTCGGGTTTCGTAAGGAATTTAGCAATCGTTAAATAGATTATTTCTTCAGGGTCTAACATTTTATTATCTTTTACTTTTGTAATAGATGTGACTCGCTGACCAAAAGGTTTCGACATATCCACTTGAACCCTTAAACCACTGATGTTCATAAAATAACCAGGGTGTCGATTCGGTATATCATCGGAACTCCTATGAGCAAGAGCCTCTTCTAAAAGGGATTTAATTAAGGCACCTGTTGCTTCAATTCTAAGCATTTTATCTTTATAAGGGAGCAGTTCTACCAATTCACGTTTACGGAAAATGCCCTTCGGAATCTCTTTATCTGCACGCAAAGAACCTGCGTGAATCATGGCAATATTCACAGGCTTTTTTGGATTGATATGATTCCATGCGTGAACGAGGGCATCTGCAACCCAATTACCTTCAGCGGTTTCGTCCCCTTGACGTAGGTGTGTAGAAGTGAGATTCATCTTTCTATCTAAACGAGCCAAGGGTGCTTCCAGTGACTTAGAGTAGGCTCTGATTTTAGGATTAATCTTCGCCATGACGGTTTCACTTACAGGGGTGTTGGAGGGAATGGGTACGGTCTTCACCTCGATTTTTTCAACCTGAGATTCTGGCATTCTTCCAAATACCATATCATTCTTCATACGGTTTAGACGCTCCCACAATAAGGGTTTTGGCTTAAAGTGTACTTTTGTGTCAATAAGGCTTTTTGCTTCTGAATCAGCACAGACCACCGAAATACCATTTTTCGTTTGTATAGAAGCTTGATGTTCATGCCCAACTATTGCTAAATCAATGGGTAAATCATGCAAAGCATCGTAAGCATCTTCACCTAAATGAGCCAAAAGAATCACCATATCAGGACGCCGTTCCTTAATCAAGCCTTCCAATTCTGATCTCACTTGTGCCAAGGGGTCTTTAATCGAAATGTTTTTAGGTAACTGGCTATACACTTCAGGGACGACCACGCCATAGACCAAGATACGTCGACCGTTTATTTTCATTATTTTATAAGGGGGCGTTTCTTTTAAGTGACGTTCATTTTTATAGACATTGGCACCTAACCAAGTAAACTTACTCGCCTTAACTTGCTTGAGTAAATTGGCAAATTTTAGATCAAACTCATGGTTGCCTAAGACTGCGATGAGTTGTCCCCCCACAAATCGGTTAATCGCATTCATGGCATCCACCATATGACGCCCCCCTGTAAGTTGAGATTCAGGACTGGGTGAAATTAAGTCGCCTGCAAATGTAAATAAGCATTTAGAAAGAAAGTCAGGATCTTCTTTTGAAATTTTTTCAAGCACAGTATAACCCCTGCCCAGAGATTCGGGGCGGTAAACATCGTTAACACCGAGGATACGCACAACGTTATTGTCCCAAACCTTTGAAGCAAACGCACGTCTAAGAGCATTAGGTATACGTTCGGGGAAAAACCTCCCTTGACGTGCCAAGTTTGCAGGAGGCTGATGCAAAACAGAAGCGGATTGTAAACGAGGCAAAGTAGGAGAGAGACGCATTTTTTAAATCTTATGAAATTTAGCTAGTCTTAAACGCTTAGTAAAGTATATCGCTTCAAGAAAATAAATCAAACACAAAAACGGAGCCGATAGTCACCAGCTCCGTTTAAAAAGGCTCAAAATAAAGGTCTACACGCTTACCGCAGACGGGATGGCTTCCGTCGCCCCTTCCACAAGCTTGTCTGAAATATAGCGAGGGAATTGGCGTCCCCGTTCAGACATAAAACGCTCATAGCTTTTCACGCCGAAGGTTTTAATCACATGCTGTTCCACAAAGTCAATATCAAAGGGCTTACAGCTAAAAATATCGAAGAAAAAGTAGTCTTTTTCCACAAAGGAATGAAAGGTCAAATGCGATTCAGCGATAATCACCACACCTGTAATGCCCTTGTCTTCAGGGACTAATCCACTATACGGAAACACATAAGGAGGGATGATTTTCGTCATACCGATGAGTTCAGGTAAGTCATCCAAAAAGGACTGCACCACCGCCAAATCGGAAATCTTGTCGATGTCGCATTCACGACAGTCTAACATCAAGTGAGGCCCAAAGCCTTGTTCTATAATTGCCATAATAAAACCCTTTATAAAATTTCGTGTAAATTACCTAATTGTTCTTGAATCTAGCGGAGCCTAAGCCCTACTCGATGCCGTACCTTCTTTCGCCGAACGCAAGGTCGACAAAGGTGTTGCTTGGTCAAAATCCACTTGCCGCATCGTAGGGCTGCCGACTTGGCGAGCAGGATGACGCATCATTTTACCCGTGGTAGGGTTCATCAACCCACGAGCAAACTCTAGGTAATTCGATTCGCTTGCCTTGAACTTGTCTTGCAAGTAATTAAAGGCAAGGGCAGGGTCACATTGATCCCCACAGGTGTATAAGTCGACAGACGCATACCCATATTCAGGCCATGTATGAATAGTAAGGTGAGATTCGGCGATGACAATAACACCGCTTACACCATAGGGATTGAAGTGATGGAAACAACTTTGAACGATTGTGGCACCGCATGCAACCGCAGCTTCCGTCATGAGCTGTTCGACCAAGGCATTGTTATTCAATACGTTGGGGGTGCAATCAAAGAATTCAGCGAGCAGGTGGCGTCCTAAATTCGGAGCGGGTTTGGCGAAGTGCTGTTCAGTGGGGGATTTTACTGAAGCGTCAAACGCCTGAGATACAACATGGGGTGGGGGGGGTTGCAAACTTTCTTGCAGTTCTAAAGATGTGTTCAATTCAAATTTCCCTTTACGAGTTCATTACAGTAACGCTAAGTGAATAAGGCATGAAAACTCATACAATTTCCTTAATTTTAAAAGCTTTCGCTTTTTACAGGTGTAACAGTGTCAGGTTTTAAGTGACTGACTCACTTTCGGCAAGACGACGTCTAAGGTTTAGGGGTATCGTCTAAAGATTTAAACTTGTAACATCATACGGAGCTAAAAGTTCAAAGGCAAGCTTTTTTGTGCGGAATCCTAACAACGCTTGAGTTCATCTAAACGCAAACGCTTCCCATTCCTAGTTAAACATATCCGAAATGGATTGAGATTCGTGAATACGACAGATCGCTTCACCCAACAAGCTGGCGATAGACAATTGCTTAATTTTGTCCACCGATTTGGCTTCTTCACTCAATGGAATACTATTGGTGACAATCACTTCTTTAATCGAAGAGTTCGCCAAGCGTTGTACCGCAGGTCCACTAAAGACGGGGTGAGCCGCCATGACGTACACGTCGTGGGCTCCATTGGCGGTGAGCAAGTCGGCTCCGCTACAAATGGTGCCAGCCGTGTCGATCATATCATCAATCAAAATACAGCTACGTCCTTGGACTTCGCCGATGATGTTGTAGACTTCCGCCACATTGTGAGCGGAACGGCGTTTGTCGATAATGGCGATCGGGCATTCAAGCTTCTTTGCGAAGACTCTGGCACGTTCAACACCGCCAGCGTCAGGGCTAACAACCACAGGATTCACCAAATCACGGGTACGAATATAGCTCAACAAAACAGGCGTCGCATGAAGGTGATCGGTAATAATGTTGAAGAAACCTTGTAACTGCCCTGTGTGTAAATCCATGGCAACGACACGATTGGCGCCTGCGGTGGAGATTAAATCGGCGACAAGCTTGGCGGAAATCGGTTCACGCCCTGCGTTTTTACGATCTTGGCGAGCGTATCCATAATAAGGAATAATGGCGGTAATGGATTTAGCCGAGGCACGCTTAAGGGCATCAATCATCAGCAAGAGTTCCATGATGTTGTTATTCGTCGGTCCGCAAGTGGGTTGCACGATGTACACATCTTCGCCACGCACGCTTTCTTCAATACGAACGTACAATTCACCGTCGCTAAAGTTTTTGATTTGAACAGGCGACACGCAAGTGTCTAAGTATTGAGCAATTTCTTTCGCCAGTTCAGGATTAGCACGCCCTGTTACCAATTTAATGTGCTGTATTTCTTCGTGAATGGATGTTAACTTGAGTTCAGGTAACGTCAGTTCAATAGCCAT
>JAJTHC010000156.1 GCA_021299615.1 Vampirovibrionales bacterium | reverse complement strand
GAGTTTTCTGTACAGTAGGCTAGACTAGGAGCCTAGATTATTTTGTGAGGGCGTGTAGACAGACCTACATAACAGAACAAAATAATCGTAGCGACAACGTATAGACACTGTACAGAAAATTATCAATTCGGCTATACAAAGGGAGAAAGTGTTTTAAACCAAGTTTTCCGTGGACTCGTCCCTATGCTTAGCAGGTTGGAAGATGGTGCTGGTGGTCAATTCCTGATAAAACTTCAAAAAAAAGGGAAAGAAATACAAAACTTATATATCGGTTATGTTCGTGAATGGGACAAGAATTCCCTCTTACAACTAACACCTGAAGTGATAAAGGGTAACAGTTTAAGATGGGAAAATATGGGTAGACCTAGTCGTTCTCCTAAAGAATGGGATCAAAAATTACAAAAGAAGGCTGTCGCCTTTATAGAAAGGTTTCCAAGCCGATCAAACAGCACGCCAGTAAAGTAGGGTGAATAAAAAAGCCTCAAAACCAGTAATCGTTAAACTCAATTCGAATGATTACTGAGCCCTGCCGAGTTCTTGAAGCATCCGCTGTAAGGATTCGCTCTGCACCTTGAAGATCTGTGAATTGGCTTCAAAAAAGCGACGAGTGGGAACCATTTCCATAAACTCTTCTTGAATCATCACGTTGCCGTCTTCCGTGTGCATTTGAACCACATCCACCTTTTCAGGACGCTGCCCTGCATCCGTCACCACGCCCAAACGCCCGATGGCTTGATATTTACCCGAAACATCACTGCGAAAGGTAATGCTACCGTCTTCATCAATTTTGAGTTGCTTACCTGCATCCATGGGCTTTTCAGGGAGCTTGATGGGGTTTCCTGATGCATCCAAGAAATGGAGTCCATTTTGAGAGGTCATGTACCCGTCGATGCTAATTTGACTGCGACCGTCACGAGTTAAGGTGATGCGTCCTGTTTTGGGATCCAACAACTGAAAGTAGCCTTCAGTTGCTAGGGCAAAGTCTTCACCCACGCCTGTTTGGCGTAAACGCCCGACTCGCTTGTCTTTCATGGTTTCCACACTCGCCACGCCCAAGACTTCCGCAAAAGGACGCCTCACCACTCGATTGGCTTGAAAGCCTGGCAAACCCGACTTCGACACATTTCCCGTTAAGATTTCCATGTGCTTCAAATCTGCCGTCATGGCACGAATGCTACTAAACATGCCAGCGTCAAAACTGGAACTGTAAGCCGAAACAGGGTAAATGTTCATAGAGAAACGCCTCATCTTTTTTAGGGGTATCGGTGAAAGAGGCGTATTTTTGAGACGGCTCCTTTGTTTGGACTAGACGCGATTCAATCGTTTAAATGGTATAAGCAGGAAGCCACCAGACGAAATCACGGCATAGTGATGCATCTTCTTTGTGATAGACTAGAAACACAGAACGCTTGAGGCATTTTAAAATGACGTCTTCACTCCCCCTGCGACAAACCCTTACGCACGACGAACAAGAGGCGTTTCAAGACGCCGTGTGTGAACATGCCCTTGCGATTGCCTCGCCGTTTTTGCCAGAGCAGCCCAGCGTCTTCGATGCGTGGGGAACCGTCGCCAAAGCCCAGCCCGATGCCTTTCACCACTGGCAAGAAGAGTTCGTTGCCTACATTCCGACGCATCTAAGCTCGGGAGACATTGAAGCACGTTTAGCCGTCCACAATCAAACCCTACACCTCGACTACCCCTCCCACTGGACGCTCGCTCAAGTCTTCGCCTATGCTCCGCCCCTGCCTTCCGATGCGTGGCAAATGCCCTTGCGAAAACGAGTGCTGGGCTTACATTGGCTGGATGTTCAAGGGCAAATCATTAGTTCAGGGGGACGAGTCCTCAAAAATGTGACAGGCTATGACTTGCATCGTTTACATTTGGGCTTTCATGGGACGCTGGGTGTGCCGATCGGCGTCTGTTTAAGGACATCCGCCGTGTCGAAATTCCCCAAACGCTTTTTTCAGTGGAAAACGTCTCAAGAAGACTTTAGCTTACTAGAAAAGGAGCTGAAAATGTCGCCTCCTACAGGTCTAGAAGCCTTGAGCTATCGGGAAGAAACCGCCTACCTTACGTGGCAAGGATCTGACGAACTACTTCACACCTGCTTTGTGGGACTCCCTTTAAACGAACAGGCTCAAGCGTTTACAGCAGCGTTGGCTCCCTTGTGGGGAGGGAAAGATGCGTCGGCGTGGCAGGCTCAAATCCCCGAAGCCTTGTGGCAACAGTGGCGGGACTTGCGTCGTGCTTGGGGGATTACGCCAGAACAACTGCGTTCACCGTACTTTGATGAGGGGGTCTATTATGCCTAACACCTTAGAAAACAAGCTTGAACAAGATCTCGAAAAAGCCTTTGAAACCTGCATTCATTGCGGCATTTGCTTGAGTAGTTGCCCGACTTACGTTCAAACGGGGGACGAATCCCAAAGCCCCCGTGGACGGATCCACCTAAGCCAAGCCGTCCACGACGGGCGTTTACCTTTTGCGGACTTGGTACCAGCCCTTGAAACTTGCTTGGGGTGCATGGCGTG
>JAJTHC010000139.1 GCA_021299615.1 Vampirovibrionales bacterium | reverse complement strand
TAGGCTAGACGAGGAGCCTAGATTATTTTGTGAAGAAGTGTAGATAGACCTACATGACTGAACAAAATAATCGTAGCGACAAAGTATAGACACTGTAGGGGAAATTATTTAAAATACTATATCAAACGCTTTTTTTGCCTTCTTTGTTATATAATGAAAACAATGTAGTTTTTAAATGAAAGAAGGACATCCCCATGAATAGCAACACCCCTTTTGACATGCGTCACAAATCTAAAGAAATCAACGACGGCCCAGCCAGAGCCCCCCACCGAGCCTTCCACCGAGCCATGGGACTCGTCGAAGCCGACTTCCAAAAGCCTTTTATCGGTGTGGCGAATACGTGGAATGAAGTCACGCCGTGTAATTTAACCTTGCACGATCAAGCCACGCTGATCAAGGCAGGCATTCACGAAGCAGGGGCGATTGCTCGTGAGTTTACCGCCATTTCCGTCAGTGACGGCATTGCGATGGGGCATGAAGGCATGAAGGCGTCCTTGGTGAGCCGTGAAATCATTGCCGATAGTGTGGAACTCGTCATGCGTGCGCATTGCTACGACGCCTTTGTGGGCATCGCTGGTTGCGACAAGTCGCTACCCGGTATGATGATGGCGATGGCTCGTTTGAATGTGCCAGCTATTTTCTTGTATGGTGGCACAATTATGCCTGGTCATCTTGACGGCAAAGATCTCACCGTGCAAGATGTGTATGAAGCGGTCGGATCGCATGCGGCTGGCAAATTAAGCGATGCAGGCTTAAAAGCGGTTGAAGAAAATGCTTGCCCTGGGGCTGGCAGTTGTGGGGGTCAATTTACGGCAAACACCATGGCGTGTGTGGCTGAAGCGATCGGGCTAGCCTTACCGGGATCGTCCGCCATCCCCGCCGAGCATCCTGCTCGTGCAGCGATGAATCATCGTTACGGGCAAGCCATTGTTGACTTGTTGAAGGCAGGCATTTTGCCTCGTGATATTCTAACCAAAAAAGCCTTTGAAAATGCCGTGCGAATTGTCGCAGCTACGGGTGGATCCACCAATACCGTCTTGCATATGCCCGCACTGGCTCACGAATGTGGCTTTGAAGTCACCTTAAAAGATATTGAAACATGGTTTAACACCACGCCGTATTTTGTGGATCTCAAACCCGGTGGACGCTTTGTCATGTGGGATGTCTATCAAATCGGGGGCGTGCCTGTTATTTTGAAAGCCCTGTTAGAAGCAGGTTACTTGCATGGTGATTGCTTGACGGTCACTGGTAAAACGCAAGCCGAAAACCTCGAAAATGTTCAGCTCCCCACAGGGCAAGCCGTCATGCTGCCCGTGACGGCTCCCCTAAGTGCAGGCGGAGGTTTGAAAATCTTGTTCGGCAACCTAGCCCCCGAAGGAGCGGTGGTTAAAACCGCAGGGCTTAGCAAATTGGTACATCGAGGCAAGGCGAAGGTCTATAATGGCGAGCAGGATTGTTTTGCCGCTATTGTCAAAAATGAAATCGTCGCTGGCGATGTCGTGATTATTCGCTATGAAGGCCCTAAAGGCGGCCCTGGTATGCGTGAAATGCTTTCGGTTACGGCAGCGATTGTGGGACAAGGCTTGGGCTATGATGTGGCGTTGTTGACGGACGGTCGCTTTAGTGGGGCGACTCGTGGGTTAATGGTGGGTCATGTGGCACCTGAAGCCTATGTCGGCGGTGTGATTGGACTCGTTGAAGCGGGCGATGAAATTGAAGTCAACGCCGAAACAGGCATTATTACCTTGTTTGTGGATGACACCACGCTTGCGGAGCGTCGTGCGAACTGGGTGCAACCCGAGCCGAACTATCCAGCAGGCGCCTTATGGAAGTACGCTCAACAAGTCGGCAGTGCGGCTCAGGGGGCGGTGACGCATCCTGGGAATTGCCTCAAATAGGAAAAGGAGCTTCAAATGAGCGGATTCCTTCAAGAGTTTAAAGATTTTGCCTTAAAAGGCAACGTCATGGACTTAGCCATCGGGGTCATTATTGGCGGAGCCTTTGGTAAGGTGGTGACGTCCTTGGTGGAAAATATCATCATGCCCCCGATTGGCTTTTTAATTGGTGGCGTGGATTTTTCAAGCTTAGCGATTACCCTTCGCCCCCCTGAAGCCATGGGTCTTGATGTCACCCCTGTTTTATGGAAGTATGGGGCTTTTCTTCAAAGCGTCTTGGATTTTTTGATTGTCGCCTTTTCTATTTTTAGCGTGGTTAAAGCGATGAATCACTTTAAAAAAGAAGCGACGCCTTCTGTTGAAGAGGCGGTTCCACCCCCCACACCACGAGACACCGAATTATTGGAAGCTATTTTGGAAACCTTAAAGGCGAAGTCCTAATCGGTTGTATAGTGTTTTATAGATAAAATGAGCTATTAGACTATTCTAGGAGCCTATATTTTTTTGTGAGGGCGTGTACACAGACCTACATATAGTGTTTTAAAGAGTTTTCCGTACAGTAGGCTAGACGAGGAGCTTAGATTATTTTTTGAAGAAGTGTAGATAGACCTACATGACTGAACAAAATAATCGTAGCGACAAAGTATAGACACTGTAGGGGAAATTATTTAAAATACTATAACAGAACAAATTAATCATAGCAACAACGAAGACACTAGCCTATTTAAGCATTTAATTGGTATCAAGACAATTTCTTACTTTTGTGATACCTTTATAGGGTATAGTCGTTGATGATTGCTTGAAAGGAAACCCCATGTCCACAGCTCTTCCTACCGCTTTAGAATTGGCGTCCGCCATTGCCACAGGCTCGCAAACCGCTTCCGCTGTCTTAGACGAACATTTCGCCCGTATTGAAGCCCATGACAGCGAAATTCAAGCCTTTTTAAGCCTGAATAAAGATCAAGCCTACGCCACCGCCCAAAGCGTCGATGACACCGTAAAAGCGGGAAACGCAAGCACATTACCCCTTTTGGCTGGTGTGCCGATCGCCATTAAAGACAATCTCAACGTCACAGGCACCAAAACGACGTGTGCCAGTAAAATGCTCGAATCCTACGTTTCGCCCTATGATGCCACGGTCATCACGAAAATTAAAGCCCACCAAATGCCGATTGTGGGCAAAACCAACCTCGACGAATTCGCCATGGGATCCTCCTGTGAAAAGAGTGCCTATCACCCCACCTATAATCCGTGGGATACCGCCTGCGTGCCTGGAGGAAGCTCGGGAGGCTCGGCGGCCTGCGTTTCAGCAGGCATGGTGACCTTGAGCTTGGGTAGCGATACAGGCGGTTCCGTGCGTCAACCTGCGTCTTTATGTGGGATTGTGGGCTTGAAACCCACCTATGGCTTGGTGTCTCGCTACGGATTGGTGGCGTTTGCGTCAAGCTTGGATCAAGTGTCCCCCTTTGCTCGCACGGTGGAAGACACCGCAGCCATTTTACAAGTCATTGCAGGCAAAGACGCCCACGATATGACCTCATCTGCTCCTAGTGTATTGCCTGATTATGTGGCATCCGCCCAAGCAGGAGCTTTGGGAATGCAACTCGCTGGTAAACGTCTGCGAGTCGGCATTGTCGACGGGTTTGAAGGCGAAGGCATTCAAGCAGGCACGCAAAAAGCCGTCACTGAAGCGATTGCTCGCTTTGAAGGCTTAGGTGCCGATGTCAAACGCATCAGCCTAACAGGATTTCAAGAAGCCATTGCGGCGTATTACATTATTGCTACAGCCGAAGCCTCTTCGAACTTGGCTCGTTTTGACGGCGTGCGTTACGGCTTAAGCGAGCGTGAAGGCGTTGAAAATGTCTATGATATGTTTGCCAAAACCCGTGCCAAAGGCTTTGGTGCGGAAGTCAAACGCCGTATTTTACTGGGGTCTTTTGCCCTTTCGGCTGGTTATTATGATGCCTATTACGGCAAGGCTCAATTGGCTCGCAAGGTGCTGGCTCAATCGTTTAATCAAGCGTGGCAGGATGTAGACGTCTTGATTTGCCCGACTTCGCCGAGTGTTGCCTTTAAATTGGGCGAAAAAAATGATGACCCCATTTCGATGTATCTCAGCGATGTTGCGACGATTCCAGCGAACTTGGTCGGTATTCCAGCCTTGTCGTTGCCGTGTGGATTCGATGAGGCGACTGGCTTGCCGATTGGCTTACAGCTCATGGTGCCTGCGTGGGAAGAAGAAAAGCTTCTCGCCATTGCCTTTGCCTTTCAAGAAGCGGTGGGTTTGAAGAACCTTGTGCCTCCTGCCTTTCAGGCGTTGAAGGTTTCTGTATAACGCTAAGCCACTTTATAGTATAATAAGCTCACGTGATCTAAGCCTAAAGAAAGAGTCTAATTTATGATGAACATCGATGCTGAAACCGTCAAAAAAGTCGCCACCCTCTCAAGCCTTGCCTTGAGCGATGAAGAAGTCCAACAATACCAAGGCGAACTGTCTAAAGTCTTGAACTTTGTGGAATTGCTCAACAACTTGCCCCTTGGCGATATAGATGTCTCTAGCCCTGCGGATGTCGTCGCCAGCCCCGTGACCCCCACCATTTCCGCCCACGACAAAACCCCCTTCCGTCAAGATGTCGCCGAAATGCCCTTGAGTCGTGAAGCCCTGATGAGCAACGCCCCTGAAACCGAAGACGGGGCCTATGTGGTTCCTAATATTTTATAAAGGTTACTATGAAAGATCTCTTTAGTTTTTTGAAGCAATTACAAGCCAAATCGCCTCGTAAGACGATTCATCGTTACTTTAGTCTAGAAGAAGCGGTGGAGTCTTTGCCGTGGGTGAAATCTCACCTCGCCAAAGCGATTGAAGAACTCGACGACTTGCATGACAATCTGATGCTGAGCAAACGCCTCTATGCCTTGCAATACGCTGAGCGTATGGATCAACAAAATGAGCTTGAAAAGCTGATGAATAACAAAATGCACACCTTTGAAACCGCCTTAGAAAACTGGATTAAACGCTTTGACGACAAGGGCTTTTTCCTGCGGGATGTAGAAGCAGGCGTGGTTGAGTTCCCCTACAAAGCCAAAGACGGCGAAACCTTGTTCCTGTGCTGGCAAAGCCCTGAAGACGGCATTCTGTATTTCCGAGAGCCTGACGAGCCGTTTAGCTTTCGTAAACCGATTACCTTACTACCATGAACGCCGACTTCCAACACTACTTTCCCCTAGAAGCCCCTCGTTCGTTGAACGCCGTTTCGCTTGAGTTTTATAGCCAAGCAGGGCTAAAGAAGCATCCGCTATTGGGACGCTTCAAAGAGGCTCATGCGTCGCTAGAAGCGGTTTTGCTGAATTGGCTGAACGCCCATGATTTATGGGCGGTGCATGGGTTTCAATTCCCTCCGAATCAAGAACCGTGGAGCCTAGATTGGCTTTTTTGTGACAATCCCACCATACAAGCCGTCAATTTGGATGTACGAGGCAAAGACGCCCCCACTGATGTCTTGAGCTTCCCCACACTTGAAAATGCCAGTCTAGGGGACGATCACGCCGAAGAAGATCCTGCGTTTCCCTTGCAAAGCGAACTCCCTGATGCTCTAAAAAAAGCTCTCACCCAGCACGGCGGGCATATCGGCACGGTCATGGTTTCGGTGGATTATGCTGAAACGCATCGGGGGGAAGAAACGGTTTTTAATTATGTGCTGGAGCGTTTCATTCACGGAAGCCTGCATGTGTTGGGGGTGCATCATGCGACGCAAGCGGATTATGAGCGAGTGCTAGACTTACAAGCCGATTTTAAGGATCGTTGTTATCGTGTTTTTTATACCACTTAAACGGTATAGTGTTTTAAAGAGTTTTCCGTACTTAGCCTAGACTCGCAGATGTGTGAGGTGTAGACAGGCCCTTCATAAGCACATCGAGAATCGTAGCGACAACGAAGACGCCAGACGCTATTTAAACTAAGAATTGGTATAAAAAGCACTATAGCATCCGTCCAAGCCATCAAACGCCAACGATCGCCACGCCGTAAACAAGTCA
Organism: Vampirovibrionales bacterium; assembly: GCA_021299615.1. Lineage (GTDB taxonomy): Bacteria > Cyanobacteriota > Vampirovibrionia > Vampirovibrionales > JAJTHC01 > JAJTHC01. The sequence goes on along the minus strand of JAJTHC010000139.1, from coordinate 4,176 downwards.
TGACTCGACGGATGACCCTCCATTTCCCACCGATGCCCTCCCGCTTCCACCGATGCCACCGCTTGCATCCCGTGGATGCTATTCGTCAAAAACAAGGCATCCACTTCCGCTAGGTCATCCACTCGCAAGCGATGCTCTACCAGCTGAAGACCTACGCTATCACTCGCTTTACGGATCTGTTGAAGCGTCACGCCGTCTAGGGCTTGCTTATTCGGAGGCATACACCACCCCCACGATCGATGATGAAACAGCAGGTTCGCATGCGTACTTTCGGTGAGTTCCCCCTGCGAATTTTTCCACAAAACGGCGTCCACATCCGACGCTTTGGCGTGATGCAAAAGCAAAGCAGGCAATTGGCTCCCCTGCTTGAGCTGGGGGTGAGAGGTTTCATAGCTCACTACTACAAGATGAAGACCATTTCCCTGCAAGGTTTTTGGTATTTCAGGCAAGGCATTTTGAAGATCCACCACGCAGGCGGTTTGAAACGGCGGACGCAAGGCAGGCGAGTAATCCGCAGGGAAAAGCGTCAAGCGAACCCGATGAGGGCTAGGGCTATCGCCTAACAGGCGTGTAAGCTGGGCTTCGAGTTCACCTGCAAAATCACGAAAGACAGGCAAATCCAGCCCGATGCGTTTACCATGCTCATACAGGCGTTTGAGATGCGTCCGACGCCAGCAATAGGCATTGTCGGATCGAAAAGTCGTAAACACGCTCATGCCTAAAAACAAGGCATTCACCGCCTGTGGATGTATGGGCATCGTTTGATGCCATAGACCAGCTGATTTGCTAAGATTTGTACTAAATAAAAACGGCATAGGGACTAGTCCTTTCAAGGTTTTTGAATTATACTCTATTTTATAGTAGATTCATCTATTCACATAGTTTTATTATTTCATTGGTTTTAAGGACTTGCACCCATGGCAGACATTAAACTTGGCATCGACATCGGCGGAACAAAAATTGCTTGTTCCGCCATCACCTTTCACGACGACAACACCGTCACCTACACCACGCCTCGCAAGGTTTCCACGCCCACAACGGCAAACGCCTTTATTGACAGCTTGGCAGCGTCGCTTACCTTAGTCAAAAAAGACTTGGGCGTAGATGCTTGGCCTGCCATTGGCATCAGTACGGCTGGTGTGGTCGACAGCGTGAAAGGACAGATTTTAGGGGCGACAGGGAACCTTAAAGCCATTGACCGTACGCCGTTTCCCATTGGGCAATTACTCGCAGATGAATTGGGGATTGATGTATCACAAATCCATGTGGAAAATGATGCCAACGCCGCCTGTTACGGTGAAGTGAGCGTCGGGGCTGCGGTTGGCTATAAAAATGTCGTTATGGTGACGCTGGGTACAGGCGTGGGCGGAGGCATCGTGGTGGATGGTCACTTGATTCGAGGTGCCAAGTTTTCAGCGGCGGAAGTCGGACATATGCGGATTTCGCTCACCAACGATCGGGCGTGTACTTGTGGACGTCTTGGATGCTGGGAAGCGTACGCCTCAGGAACGGGCTTGGCTCGTACAGGACGACGTGAAATTCGCGAACTGCCTCATAGCGTGATTGCTCAAGATATTTTGCAAGGTAAATCGGTCGAAGAACTTACCACGCATGACATTATCGCCGCCCAAATCAGAGGCAACACGCTCGCCGTGCAACTCATGGACAAATGGCACTTGCACATTGCCACAGGCTTGGGCAACTTAATGAATGTGTTGGATCCTGATATTGTGGTGATAGGTGGGGGTATGGCTCAATTTGTGGAATTGCCTAAGTTGCAGGACTTCTTAAATGAACGCATTATGGAGCCAATGACGACTACACCGATCGTGTTTGCCCAGCTCGGCAACGATGCAGGGATGATCGGGGCGGCTGCGATGGCGAAGAATAGCTCTCCTGCTTTGAGTTTGTAGGCAAGCAGACAAAATATAGTATTTTAAATAATTTCCCCTACAGTGTCCATACTTTGTCGCTACGATTATTTTGTTCTGTTATGTAGGTCTGTCTACACGCCCTCACAAAATAATCTAGGCTCCTCGTCTAGCCTACTGTACGGAAAACTCTTTAAAACACTAGGTAGTGTCGATATTTAGTTAAGAAAGGAGGAATTTCAAGGAAAAACAAACGGCTTTTGAGGCGTGTACACAGACGTACATAACGAAAAAACGGCTTGTTTTGACACAGAAAGTACCCTTTATGGGCTGAATGTCGACACTACCTATAGACTTTCGCAAAGCCTTTTCTTTGCATTCTAATACTATTTAATCGTTTAAATGGTATAAGTTAGACTTTTTTATGGCTTTGGCGTAAAATTAAGCCATATCGTTTAGTAAAAGATTTTTCTCATGCACGCAAACATCGTTCAATCTTCCGTCCTTAATTTAAATCACCATGCGGTGGTTAGTCATGCTTTAGCAAGCATTCGAAATGAAAATACCCCGCCTGCCTTATTTCGCTTGGCGATGCGTCAAGTGGGTCATGTTTTGCTGAGTCATGCGACAGAAGACCTACCTCGTGTAGAGGCACGGGTGAAAACGCCTTTAGAAGAAACCAGCGTTTTGGTGCGTAATGCGGATATTCCCTTGTTGATTGTACCAATTTTAAGAGCAGGATTGGCTTGGGCAGATCTTGCCTTGGAATGGTTGCCTGAAGCAAGCGTCTGCCACCTGGGAATGGCACGGAATGAAGAAACCCTTGAACCTATTACTTATTACAATAAGCTTTCCACGAATCCCTTTGATTATAGCAAGGCTCACGTTTTGTTGTTGGATCCCATGCTGGCTACGGGCGGTTCGGCTGTTGCGGCGATTGAGGTCTTGAAATCGCAGGGTGTGAAGGAAGAGAATATTCAATTTGTGTGCTTGTTGGCGTCTCCTGAAGGTGTGGCACACTTGCAAGGTCACTTGCCACTGGTGAAAATCATTACGGCAGGCATTGATTCGCATCTGAATGAAAAGGGGTACATCGTCCCTGGGCTTGGCGATGCAGGCGATCGTACCTTTGGCACCTTATGATATAGTACTTTCTATAGTGTTTTATATTAAAGAAGTGGTATTTTAAGGTTTTCTGTTCTTTGGGTTTTCTAGCTCCATTTAACGCTGGTCGTTGTCGCTACGATTTTTTTGTTCTGTTATGTACGTCTGTGTACACCTCGCCCATCTGATACCATTTATAGCTGAATTTAGAGTTTTCTGTACAGTAGGCTAGACTAGAAGCCTAGATTATTTTGTGAGGGCGTGGAGACAGACCTACATAACAGAACAAAATAATCGTAGCGACAACGTATAGACACTGTACAGAAAATTATCAATTCGGCTATATCTATCGAACACTATAGGAAAGGAAAATCTAGAGGCTTAACCGTAATTGTTAAGGTTGATGTAACAATTACGCACCATTTGGCTTAAAAATACCTTTATTAATATAGATATGATAATTCCTGAAAAAAACAGGTATTTTTTACTGTATAGCCAATAGAAATGGAACAGCCTCATAATGAACGCCATTGTCGATGATATTCGAGCTTGGGTGAGTTTAAGCACTAGCTTTTTTAATCGTAATAATCCCATAGAAGCCGTCGTGGTTCAAATGAAAGGCACTATTGATTACGTCATGAATTTTTCGAGCCATCGGAAACTGATGAAGTACCGTTCCATGATTTATGTCAAACAACTCAATCGCATGGAAAATAATTTACTTTCGGGCATTGTTGTGCCTGAAGGCGATAAGCTAGACCGCTATTACTAGAATTTAGGGCTGATTCAGCCTGTTACAGTTGACAATATATATAGAGAAAGGACGATATTCACGCATTTATTTTGTTAACATTTAGTAGAAGGAGCTATATCAAAAAACACTCAAAGCCACTTAAAAAATAGAGGTACACAACCATAATTTTCAGGAATCCCCAAAGGCGAAAGGCGTTTGGGGATTCTACCTATAGTATCCGATATATAAAACGCTCTATGCTCTCTTCGTTGTCGCTACCATTATTTTGTTCTTTATGTAGGTCTTGTCTAGATAAAGAACAAAATAATCTAGGTAGTGTCGACATTCAGCCCATAAAGGGTACTTTCTGTGTCAAAACAAGCCGTTTTTTCGTTATGTACGTCTATGTACACGCCTCAAAAGCCGTTTGTTTTTCCTTGAAATTCCTCCTTTCTTGACTAAATGTCG
>JAJTHC010000072.1 GCA_021299615.1 Vampirovibrionales bacterium | reverse complement strand
ACATAATTGAAGGTTTGCTTAATGCCTTCACCAATCATTTTGTCTAAGCCAGCCATTTCTGTTTTAATGGCTTCTGCTTGTTGTTTCATTTTTTCCTGCATCAGTGCAATGCGTTTATCTTGACTTTGTAAACGGCTAATAAACTTTTCGTGTTCTTGCACTACTGGATTGTTAGGATCCAGTGAGTTACTTGCTGCGTAAACTTTATCTATAATACTAAGTAGTCTTAATCTAGATTGTGCAATTTGTTGCAAATCGAACTGAATATTCATGCTGTACGCCATCAACATATACTTGCGAGCGCTTGTGGCGGCTAGTCCCATGTCTGTGTTCCTCTTTGTCCTATGTATGTTTTGTTTGAAGCAACGATTGTGTCGTTGGTTTTGATTGATTGCTAATTCTATATCCAAGTGCATAAAGGCATAATGACGGAACTTTTGTGCTAGTGTTTTTAAATTGTAACAAAACAAATAGAAACTTTTTCCAAAGCCTCTTTCATAGAGCCTGCTACAGGCTACGTAAGAGATATTCCAACACATTAAGGGCTAAAAACACCACGATTGGCGAAAGATCAAACATCCCGACAGGCGGAATCAAGTTTCGAGCAATACGAAGCACAGGCTCGGTGATGTCATCTAGGAAGCGAAGAATGGGCGAACGCCAGTCGAGTGAAGGAATCCACGTCAAAAGGATGCGGACAAATAAGACGATTTTATAAAGACTAACAAGACTGGCAAGGAAAGACGCAAATAGTGAAATCATGAAAAGATCCTATTCTATTTATCGAACATGAATTAAGTGAATTATAGCATGAAAAAAGCAGGGGGAAGAACATCCCCCTGCTTTTAAGAATGAAACTAAACGAATAAATAACGTCTAGGTGGACGCTAAAACTAGACTTTCGCGGCGTCATCACTAGGCGTGTAATCCGCATCAATGACATCATCATCTTCCGCTTTGGCTTGAGCTGAGCCAGCATCCGCCGCTGTTGGAGCAGACCCTGCTGCTTCGTATGCTTTGGTACTAATGGCATAAGCCACTTCTTGGAGTTCGTCATGCAAGCGTTGAATATCGTCGTGCTTGTCTGCCGAAATGGCGTCACGCAATTGCGTTACCAGCCCTTCTGCTTTTTCTTTTTCAGACGCTTCGACTTTATCGCCCAAGTCTTTCAACTGATGTTCAACCGAATAGCACAACTGTTCAGCTTGGTTTTTGGCTTCGACTTGCTTTTTCTTCGCTTCGTCTTCAACCTTGAACTTTTCAGCTTCTTCCACCATGCGATCCACTTCAGCATCGCTCAAATTAGAGCTGTCGTTAATCGTAATGGATTGTTGCTTGCCCGTGGCTTGATCTTTTGCCGAAACGCTCAAAATACCGTTGGCATCAATGTCAAAGGTCACTTCCACTTTGGGGATACCACGAGGGGCAGGTCCAATGCCTTCTAAGCGGAACACGCCCAAAGATTTATTGTCTTTGGCGAATTGACGTTCCCCTTGAAGCACGTGAACATCCACGCTGGTTTGGTTGTCCGCCGCAGTAGAAAAGACTTCACTACGCTTGGTAGGAATCGTGGTGTTCCGTTCGATGAGTTTTGTCATCACAGAACCCATGGTTTCAACACCTAGTGAAAGTGGCGTAACATCCAACAACACGATGTCTTTCACATCACCAGCGAGAACGCCACCTTGAAGGGCTGCACCAATGGCTACCACTTCATCAGGATTAACACCTTGGTTAGCTACTTTACCTGTAATGGATTCAACCAGTTTTTGAACGGCAGGAATACGAGTGGAACCACCCACTAAAACGATTTCGTCGATGTTGTCCTTGGTTAAGCCAGCATCTTTAATAGCCGCTTCAACAGGAATACGACAACGTTCGACCAATTCTTTGGTGATTTGGTTAAAGGTGGCACGAGACAAGGTAAGATCCAAGTGTTTAGGACCTTCTGCGGTTGCCGTAATAAAGGGCAAGTTAATGTTTGTCGATTCTAAAGAAGACAATTCGCATTTGGCTTTTTCAGCAGCTTCACGAACACGTTGCAAGGCTTGTTTGTCATTCTTAAGATCCATGCCTTCGACTTTTTTGAACTCGGTCATAATCCAGTCCATAACGGCTTCATCGAAGTCGTCTCCACCCAAGCGAGTGTCTCCGCTGGTGGCTTTGACTTCATAGACACCGTCGCCCATTTCAAGCACGGTGACATCGAAAGTACCGCCCCCTAAGTCGAAAACCAAAATAGTCTCTTCGTGATCTTTTTTGTCTAAGCCGTAAGCAAAAGCCGCTGCCGTTGGTTCGTTGACGATACGCAAGACTTCCAAGCCAGCGATGCGACCAGCATCTTTGGTGGCTTGACGCTGAGCATCGTTGAAGTAAGCAGGCACGGTAATAACGGCTTGCGTGACTTTTTCACCTAGGTAAGTGGATGCATCATCGGCGAGTTTACGTAGGATTTGAGCCGAGATTTCTTGAGGTGTCCACTCTTTGCCGTCGATCGACCATGTTTTAGTGTCGCCCATGTAACGCTTGTTGGATGCAATGGTACGATCAGGGTTCACAACCGCTTGACGCTTGGCATGTTGACCGACTAAGCGGTCGCCATTTTTGCTGAATGCCACAACAGAGGGGGTTGTGCGGTTGCCTTCTGCGTTTGCAATAACAACGGGTTGACCGCCTTCCATTACGGAAACGACGGAGTTGGTTGTACCTAAATCGATACCGACGACTTTTGCCATGGGGGTTTATTCCTTATTGTTTAAATTTAAATGTAATGACCATTTTCATCCAAATAGAGTTGAGATTATTCCATTCTAAATGAAAGATACTGGCGTGTATAGCAAGACTAACATTTTTTATAATTTATTTATGTTTGCAGACTTGCCATTGTTTCTGTAACTTTTTTATTCTAGCGAATAAATGTCAGAACCCCTTTATTTATAAGGATTTTTTTAGTTTTTTATCATCTTTTCTTAAGTTTTACAGAAGACTTTGTAAAAGTCCTGTCCCCTCTCCTAAAATTAGGAGGGGGGGACAAAATCACTGTTCATACCATTTAAACGATTGAATAGCGTATAGGTGAGGAGCCTAGACTCGCAGATGAGCGAGGTGTACACAAACGTACATAAGCACATCGAGAATCGTAGCGACAACGAAGACGCCAGACGCTATTTAATCGTTTAATTGGTATCAATTCTTTAAAACACTATATCTAGCGGATACTATTTACATGTGTTCGTACATACTGAATAGAGGCATATAGATGGACAATGCCACAATACCCACAATAATACCTAAAAACATGAGCAATAGGGGTTCCATAAAAGCCATTAAAACCCCGATACGATGATCAATTTCCTTTTCCAAATACTCTTGAGCCGTACCGAGAGATTGATCCAAGTTACCCGACTCTTCCCCAGTTGCCACAATCAGCAAAACCAGTTCAGGAATAACGCCTGTTTCAGCAAGAGCAATCCCTAGGCGACGCCCCGTCTGCACTTGCTTGTTCACATTCATTAAGGTGGCTCGAAAGGTGGCATTACCTACGGTAGAAACCGCATAATCCAACCCTTCGGTAATGGGAATCCCTGCCCCAAAACAGACGCTTAACGTGGAAATAAAGCTTGAAACATTGGTGAATCGAATAACTTCATTCAATACAGGAATGTGAATTATATATTTGTCGATTAAGCGTTTCCCTAAATTGGTTGAAATAAACTTAAGGAATCCCCATACGGCACAAGCCACCGCAGGAAAGGTAATAAACCACCCACTTCGTAAACAGTTCGAAACAAAAATCATAATTTTGGTAATGAGAGGGAGATCCACACCCATTTGCGTATAGATTTTTTCAAAGGACGGCAACACAAAGTAAAAAATAACCAGCAAAACCATGCCCACCAAGCCCAAAACAATGGCAGGGTAAATGGCGGTTGAAATGACCTTGGCTTTAATTTTTTCTGTACGTTCCATGAGGTCTGCCATACGTTCCATGGTGACATCCAGTTCACCTGAACTTTCGCCTGCTCGGGTGATGTTAATGAAAATTTCGCTAAAAACTTCAGGAAACTTGCCTAGAGCTTCTGAAAACGGTAAACCACCCAAAATGTCTCGACGCACCGATTGCACCATGGCTTTATAGGTAATTTTTTCTGAAAAGTTTTCAAAATAGAGCAAAGATTCGGTAATGGGAATACCCCCACGAATCATAATCGCCAAGTTACGAGAAAAGGTCATGATTTCCTTACTGCTGACTTTGCTTTTAAAGCCAAATTTAAAGCCTTTTTTGACAAGATTGCCTGAACCGTCTTGATAGCCAGTGACTTCTTCCAAAGAAAGCGTCGAAAGTTGCATGTCTCTTAATTTAGAGCGTGCTTCCATTTCGCTGGAAGCAGGGATGACACCTTCTTGTTTTTTGCGGTTCACCAAGTTCATGGCTTTATAGGCGTAGTTTGCCATTATTTAGGCTCCTTTAAACTTTATTTAGAGTTTCCTGTACAGGGTCTATACTTTGTCGCTACGATTATTTTGTTCTGTTATGTACGTCTTATGTACACGCCCTCACAAAATAATCTAGGCTCCTCGTCTAGCCACCTTTACAGAAATCTCTAAAGATGGCTATAAAACTATAAAATCAACGGCTACCTCCTCTGAAGGGTCCTAATACCCGTTCTATTTCAGCAAAGTCGACTTTACCTTCAATGATTTTGGTTCTGGCACACATGCCCAAAGAAATCATGCCACGTTTCATAGCCCTGTCTTCAATTTCAAGTTCATTGACTTGTGACGCAATCAAATGACGCAACTCTCGGTCAATCATCATAATTTCATAAAGCCCTGTACGCCCAAAATAACCTGAATCCTTACACATTTCGCAACCTTTTGCCGTGTAAATAATCAAAGGTTCCTTCATATCAGGAGGCGTTTCGTAGTATTCATACAAAATCTCTTTTTGTTCATCCGTCGCTTCGTGGGCTTCCTTACAATGTGGACATAAGGCTCGAGTTAAACGCTGAGCAATAACGCCGTTCACCGCTGCAGAAATCAAACTGCTGGATGCCCCCATTTCAAGCATACGGGTAATAGTAGTAGCCGTTGAGTTGGCGTGAATCGTTGAAAACACCAAGTGACCCGTCAACGCAGCATGAATCCCTGCTTCAAGCGTTTCGTAGTCTCGGATTTCTCCCACCATAATAACGTCAGGATCTTGACGCAATAAGGCTCGCATCGAACTAGCAAAGGTGAAATCGGCTTTGGCGTTTACTTGAGATTGGTTTAAGCCTTCGATTTTCAATTCAACGGGATCTTCAACGGTGGAAACGTTAATGAGTTCGCTGTTGATTTTGTTCATAATGGTATACAAGGTGGTAGATTTGCCCGAGCCTGTCGGCCCACAAACCAGCACAATGCCGTAAGGGGCTTTGTACATGAGTTCAATTTTTGTGGCGTCGTCTTGTGTAAAGCCTAGCTTGGTGAAGTCGGTGACAGTGGCGGAAGGTCGTAAAATCCGCATAACCATTTTTTCACGCCCTTCGGTAACAGGAAGCGTGTTGACACGAAAATTGTATTCCATTTTTTTGTAGTTAATCGACATCCGCCCATCTTGCGGACGGCGGTGATCAGAAATATCCATTTTTGCCATAACTTTAAGGCGTGTAATAACCGCCCCTTCCATATTGTTCGGAATCTCTAAAACTTCCTTCAAAACGCCGTCTGAACGAAAACGTACCACGTAATGCCCTGCACGGGGTTCAATGTGAATATCAGATGCCCCTTGAACCACGCCTTGCACCAACAAGGAGTTCACAAACCTTACCAAGGGATCGGTCGTGTCTTGAATTTCTGCTTCGCCCATGGCACGAATACTGTCTAAACGTTGGGCTTGAGCCGACAACTTGACTTCACTGGCATTGGCGAGTTGATCCATCAAATCTCGTGTGTTTTCTTTGTTGCCTCTGGCTCTTAAAGCTTGTTGAGATTCAAACTTGACCATCCAGTGGCGATAGTCCATCGGCAGGGTCGACACAATCTGCGGACGCATGCCTGTTAAGAACGTGACTTCATCCACCGCTGAACGATCGGTGGGGTTAATCATGGCAATGACGAGACGTCCGTGTGTATTGGCAACAGGAACGAGGTGTTTTTCTTCGATGATTTCTTCAGGAATGAGTTCAAGCAACTCCATATTGGGTTGCACATTTTCTAAAGAATAATACTTAGCGGTAAAGCACTTGGTGACGATTTGCACCAAGTCTTCACGCGTTAAAAAGCCTTCTTTTAGAAACTGTTCATCTAAGGTGATTTTCTCTTGTTCGGCACGTTCCATAACGCCAATGAGTACATCAGGTTCCATACCTTTGACGTCTTGCACATATTTAATCACACTTTGAAGAATCAGACTGGCACTTCCGTCAACGACTCCGAGCGACAAAGAACTCACCTCCTTTAAAAAATAACTAAAAGGGTTAACTAACTATTTAGTCGTACGACCAAAGTTGCGACTGTAGTCGCCAATGTAGTCATTATAAGGAGTAATACTATAAGGATCTTCTGCCTTAACGTTAGCATTCTTTTCTGGCTTTGTGACTTTGTTACTGCTTGTGGAAATTTGAGGTTCTGGCATGACATAACGCCCTGTTTCAATCTTGAGTTCACCGCCTTTTTCGCCCATGACTTTCACTTCTGAAGGTTTCACAGGTGTACCTATTCTGCCGTGTTGAGGAACACTTAGCGCATCAGAATCAGACGGAGGCTTAGGGTTGCCGTCAAAGTAAGGAGAGTT
>JAJTHC010000172.1 GCA_021299615.1 Vampirovibrionales bacterium | reverse complement strand
TAGAGTTTTCTGTACAGTAGGCTAGACTAGGAGCCTAGATTATTTTGTGAGGGCGTGTAGACAGACCTACATAACAGAACAAAATAATCGTAGCGACAACGTATAGACACTGTACAGAAAATTATCAATTCGGCTATATAAGGCGGGCGTGATAAATCACGCCCCTACATTTAACCCTACATTTATAGCCAAGTTTAGAGTTTTCTGTACTTTAGGCTATTCTAGGAGCCTAGACTCGCAGATGTGTGAGGTGTACAAAACGTACATAAGCACATCGAGAATCGTAGCGACAACGAAGACGCCAGACGCTATTTATTCGTTTAATTGGTATGAAACAACGGTGCTTGACGAGACGACATGGGGTTGGTATACGCGTTCTGCATCGGGGGAGCCGTCTTGGCTTGCTGGGCTTTATAGTCAGTGCTTCGATCCTTACGAGTGAACAAACATGCCACCGTCGGAGGCATCGCATACAAGCCTGCTCCTGTTGCCACGGTAGCTAAAAAGCTGTACACCGCTTTTTTATCTGAATGTTTCCCAAACTTTTTGTCCAGTGTGGGTTCAATCGACTTCTGCACGATGTTGGGAATCACCATGTTGGCAAACCCATACCATGCAAATTTCACAATGGCTTCAAAACGTTCGACGGGGTCTCGTGCTGAAAGGATAAGTCCGCTATAGCCAAAGGTGCCAAAGCTTGAAAAAACTTGAAGATCACTGATGTCACCCATGTCGCCTGTAATTTCACCCGTTTCACGATTCTTAAAACTTAGCAAATCTTGTAAGGACGTCTTGCCCCCTTTTTCGGGAAAGAGAATTGCCAAATGTTTTAATCGACCTTTTTTTAGCTGATTATGCACTTTAGCCAGCGATTCAGTGAATGGTACTTTGAACTGCTTCGTTAAAAAAGCAGGCAAGTCTGCTCCCTTTTTCATTTGATGATACGCCCACCCTGAAGTAACACCGCCTATGGCTAAACTTAAACCCACTGCTTTTCCAATGGTTTCGAGTTGCGTACGTTCAAAGGCATAGCGTTCTTTTTTGTGGACGTCTGTTTCAGTGGCGTTCTTTTTCTTATGGTCTGTGTCATCATCACCCAAGCCCACCAAATCCACAAAATTATGTGTTTTAAACGTTTTACTGGTGAGGTAATTCCGCAGATACATCGCCGAATAGTCGGTGGCAGCGAGTACAGGTAAGGTCGCCAGTGCAACGCCTAAGCCTTTCCATGCTAATGCATTTTTCTGTTCCGCCGTGCCATGTTTGAGCGTATTTAGGTGGGCATCATAGATTTTTTCAACGCCCTTGCTAAACTGAAACGTCGCCATGTAAGACCCGACTTCTTGAGCCGCTTGCTGGTAGAATTGATCGATACGTTCATTAAGGTTCATGCCCAACAAAACGTGAGGCACACCAGATCCTAAGAATTCTTGCCAAAAGAAGCGTTGACCAGAACTTTTTGCAATGGGGGCGAGCCATTTAACCAGTTTATCAGACATTGAAAAGCCTCAACTTAGAGTCACTAAGATTTTAGTATACCTTAAGAAACAGCCTTGTCAACTATTTAATGTAAAGCTTCCTTTGGCCAGGAATGTTGCCACGCTACGCTCGCAATGCCCGTGTTTATTGGGGATTTTCTCTATAACTTCAGCTACAAACCTTGAGCCAGTAAATCATGCAAGTGCAAGACGCCCACAATTTGAGCCGTTTCATCTTCCACCACAATGGCGGTAATTTTTCGCTCTTCCATGTGACGCAAGGCCTCCACGGCTAATGCCTGCTTTGAAATCCGCTGAGGGGACGGACTCATCACGCTATCTACCAGCACTGCTCCAATTTCTCCGCCATGCTTCATTAACGCTCGACGCACATCGCCATCGGTCAAAACACCGCATAAATCGCCTGCCTTGCTTTGCACAAGGGTCATCCCCATTTTCTTTTGGCTCATTTCAATGAGGGCGTGCAGCAATAAATCGTCAGACGTCACGTAAGGCAAAGCGTCGCCTGTGTGCATCAAATCCGCCACCTTGAGCAATAGTCGTTTACCCAACATGCCAGCAGGGTGAAATAACGCAAAATCACTCGACGCAAAGCCCTTATTTTCTTGAAGCACAACCGCCAACGCATCGCCTAAGGCGAGGGTTGCCGTCGTTGACGCCGTGGGAGCCAATCCCAAGGGGCAGGCTTCTTCAGGCACAGCGACATTTAAAATCGCCACGGCTTGTTTGGCAAGCGTTGAATGAGCCTTTGCCGTCATGGCGATAATTGGCGTTTCAAGGGTATGCAGGCTCGGCAATAAGCCCAAGAGTTCTTCGGTTTCTCCGCTATTGGAAATGGCAATCACTACATCGTGCGAGGTCACCATGCCCAAATCGCCGTGACGTCCTTCGGCAGGGTGCATAAAATAGGCTGGTGTGCCTGTGGAACTCAAGGTTGCCGCCATTTTACGCCCGATATGACCTGATTTGCCCATGCCTGTAATCATCACCCGACCCCCTTTGGCTTGCCGAGCTTCAATCAACGCCACAGACGCCAAAAAGCCGTCGTCAATCGATGCTTTCATGGCTTGAACCGCAAGGCTTTCCACATCCAAGACGTGCAAGGCGGTTTGCAGAATTCGTTCATTAACTTGTATAGCCATCTTTTTAATTTCCTGTACCGTGTCTATACTTTGTCGCTACGATTATTTTGTTCCGTTATGTAGGTCGCTCTAAACGCCATCACAAAATAATCTAGGCTCCTCGTCTAGCCTAAGTACGGAAAACTCTTTAAAACACTATATGTAACAAAAGGTTGCAATTTCAACAGAAGATCCTTTTAACTGGTTTTATTCTCTATAGGATTGTACAATCTTGATTAAAGGGATTTGATGACTAATGACTTCTGCACACTACTTCGATTCTGAAACGACTTTGGCATTTACCACCATGCCTAGCTTACCTACACTTAAACCAAGCGTCCTTAATGCGGTTCACACGCAAAGCACTCGTAAATCTCAAATAAACCGTGCGTGGTTGCTTTTATGGATGCTTCCCTTAATTCATCTCGCCTTAGGTAGTTTACTTTCGTTAAACATTGCCATGGCAGATTCCATTGTTCCCACAATGGCTGACAAAGAAGCCCATAGCAATGTACGTTTAATTCGTATGGTGATGGATGCAGACCTAAGAGAATCTTCCAAAAAAGAAAGCCCTGCCGAGCAAGAACAATGGATGGCAGACACCAGCCAAAGCACTGAAGAGTACGATGAAGTCGATGTTGCACATTATCTCCCTCTTCTACAAAGTCCCGAAACCAATGAAAGCATTTTACAAAAAGAAATCAAGCTTTTAGAAGTCGGTCAAAAAAAAAAGAATCCTTTTGCCTTAAACGCCAATCAAAAAAAATCTAAATCAAAGCTCTTTCAAAAAGCTCACCAAGAACACCATACCAATCAAACACCTTGGCTGAATGCCGAAAATCCCTTTGCTTTGAAAAAACCTTTAAAGCATATGCAAATGACTTCTCGCTATGGAATGCGATGGGGAAAAATGCACAAGGGTATTGATTTAGCCGCTACAACAGGTACACCTATTCGTGTTGCACAGGCAGGTACAGTCGTGCTTGCTGAAGAAGCAGGTGCCTATGGATTGCTTGTAAAAGTAGACCATGGTAATGGACTTGAAACCCAGTATGCACATTGTTCCAAGACTTTAGTACAAGTTGGTCAATATGTTGAAGAAGGCGAAACCATCGCTTTAGTGGGTAGTACAGGACGAAGCACAGGTTCACACCTACATTTTGAAGTCATTTCAGCAGGTCATAATCAAAACCCTGAACGTTATTTGTAAACTTTTGTAACATTTTAGGTTCTTTAGTCTTGCAAAAGCAAAAATCTAAGATACTATAGACCTTACAAATGAGTTCATCATTTCCCTCAGCCATTTCAATCCGACTCTGGTGTCGATTCACCCCAGCCGGTTTTCTCGAAATTGTTGCGAGGTTTTAATGCTTTTAAGTATTATTATTCGTAGCGAAACAGGAAACCTATATCATGTTTTCACCAGTGTCTTCTAACGTTGTTAGCTTGTCTTCTCGTCCTCAAATTTGGTTACCAGAACAACGCTTGGGTAATCAAAAAAAATCTTCACAAGTCCAAAAGCCCATGGCACGTCAACTTCAGCCTAAGGCTTCTCATGTTGTAAGAGTTTCGAAAAGTCCTGCTGGAGATTCTTTTCAATCTAGTCGCCCTGCTTCTAGTCAATCTAAAGTTGCTGGTAAAATAACCGAACAATCGGCTTCGGATATTCCAACGGAAGCCTTTACAAGTTTAGGTGCTTCTATGGTCAATATTTTTGGTATTCAAGTTTAGATTTCTAAAATACAAAACACAAAACACGAATTAAGAGTAGAATAGCGAGTCTTCCTTTTGAAAAAAGGGAGGACTTGTTGTTTTTTTCGATAATCGTAGCGACAACGAAGAGACAAGTACAGGAAATTATAAAACAGCTATACAAATTACCCAGTCGTGCCAAGCCCAAGCGCCACGCCCTCGATGCTGGCAATTACCGCACGCTGGTAAGTTTATATTACAGTGTGTAACATTTATTCTTAACATAGCATTGAAAGATATTTATAAATTTTTCTGTAATTATGATTATGGTCTTCTCTAAAGTAAAAAAGGATTGAATATTTATGAAACAAATTATGGCTTATTCTCTGACTAACGCAGTGCCGAAGAACAATAAAATGCGTCAACGAGAAGGTGCCCAAATCACTGAACAGAGTTTTAGAACACTTGAACATTTTCTCAATTTTTCTCGTTTAAGTCCAAATGTTAAAAATCAAGTAAAAGGTTATTTTCAAAGCCTACAAAGTCATGTTAAGGCAGACGGTAGAGATGGCTTACATGAATTAGCCAAATGGGAAGATGGCGTTCAAATAAACTTAAAACTTACAGACAAAGGGCATCTTGAAATTAGTTTCAAGGCGTCCCCTGAAATAGAAGCAGAAATTGAAAAAACTATAACAGCACAAAAAAAGATACACCTCTTTTTTTCAGACTTAGATGAAGAAGCTTTGGCACAAATTAACTATATTGAATCTTTGATGATTAATAGAGTTTGGGATCCCCGACGAGGGCAAGATCTTGATGAGGCAAGGGCTGCAAAGTGTGCTTTCAAGAAGAAACAGAAAGAAAGAAACCCTGCTGAAAAAGCAAAGGATTGGCTTGTTACGAACGCAAGAAAATGGCTGTCTAATCATTAAACATTCCTGCTATTGTCATTGCGAGCGTAGCGTGGCAATCTGTAAAGATGACACAAGTGGTGGACAGATTGCTTCGTTTCGCTCGCAATGACGGTGTGTTTTGCTTTTACCCAGTCGTCCCTAGTCCAAGCGCCACGCCCTCGATGCTGGCAATTACCGCACGCTGGTACGCTTCCGAAACCACCGTAGGCGTGGAGGCATCACAGGCTCTGAACCGCTTGAGCAATTCCACCTGTAAAACCGTCAACGGCACGATGTACGGTTGTTTAAGACGATAGCCGATATTGTAAATCGTGGCTTCTTCGGCTTCCACGTGAACATCCAACTGACGCAAAAAGTCCACCGTCAAGGTGTGTTCCTGCTTGATTTTGGCGAATATCTCACGAGCATAGGGCTTAAACGCCGTAGGACTCAAGGATTCCACATAATGTTCGGCGAGGCGAATATCCGCTTGCTTTAAGGCAAAGGCGGAATTACTCAACAATACGCCGAAAAACGCCCATTCTTGCTTCATGCGTTTCAACACGGCAAGCGAATCGTCTCCGCCAAGACGTTGATCCACAAAGTGTTTCAACGCCGTGCCTAAACCGTACCAACCTGGCAACATATGACGAGACTGGAACCAGCGGAACACCCACGGAATGGCTCGCAAATCCTTGAGACTTTTCATTTCCCGACGCTTGGCGGGTCGAGAACCGATCATCATCAAATCGACTTCGTACGGCGTGATGGTTTGGAAATACTGCACCAAGTAAGGATCTTCGTGCATGAGTTCACTATAGTAGGCATTGGCTTTGTCAGACAAGGCTTGCATATAAGTTGCCCAAATCGGATCGGGTTTGTCGACACCCAAGGCATGATGCTGAAGCGTGGCTCCTGCCGTTTTTTCAAAGTGAAATAACGCCGTGTCTTCCAAATTATAGAGCCGTGACAAGACTTCACCTTGCTCCGTAATATCCTGCCCGTAATGGGCGGAACCCGCAGGCAAGGCTGAAATGGCTTTCGCCGTAGGGGTGCCTCCACGACCGACACTACCACCACGACCGTGGAAGAAGCGAAGTTTCACGCCGTATTCAGTCGCCACGCTCAACAAGGCTTCTTGAGCCTTGTAAAGTTCCCAATTCGAGGTGACGAATCCGCCATCTTTATTGGAATCGGAATAGCCCAGCATGATCAATTGTGAATCCCCACGAGCGACCAACTGCGTTTGATACGCCTTGCTTTCAAACAAGGCACGCATGACGCTTGGGGCATTTTGCAAGTCTTCAATGGTTTCAAACAACGGCACAATGTTCATTTTAGAAACATAATCGCCTGCTTGCGTTTGGTAAAACAAACCGCACGTTTTCAACAACAATTGAGCATGCAATAAATCTTGAGCGGTTTGCGTCATGGAAATAATGAAGTTTTCGCTGGCTGCATCGCCCAAGGCTTGTTGCCCAAATCGAGCCGCTTGAAGAATATGCGTCAATCGCCATTGCAACCACTCTGAAGAGGCTTTACCTGTTCCTGCGGCTTCATGTTCTTCATCCGCAATGACTTCTAGCCCAAGCAAATACAACGGCACGATGCCTCGATCTTCAAGCAAATAGCGTTCCAGTGTTTGTTGATAGTCCACCGAGCCAAAGGCATGTTGCTTGGTAAAGTTCAGCGATTTAGCGATGCGTTCGCTGGTTTCTCGAATGGTGAGGGAATCTTCACGCAAGTCTAAACTGGCGAAATAAAAGCCAAATAGCTTCAACTTAAACTGCAAGGCTTGCACGGCATTCGATGCACTTCGGCAGAACCCACCTTCATTTAAAACATCACCGAGTAATTGTAAGTCATCGGCAAAGCTTTGGCTATTAAAATACAACCAATTCGGATTCTTCACCCTTCCACGACGTTCGTACAACGGCGTTTCAAGCGTGGCTTGAATACGTTCCCCCATGAGATTGACCCATAAGCGAATGGGTTCACGTTCAATATCGCCTGCATAGTGGTTGTATTTTTCAAGGGATTCTTCTTTCAAAGCATTCAAGGTTTGTTCAAGGCGTTCTCTTAAACGTAACGAAACCGCTAAATTAAAGGCTGAAATACTTAGACGAGGAGCGAGTGTTTTAAGATCTGCCAAGTAGCGTTTTAAGACCGCTTCATGTTGAAGCGACAGGGCTTCTTTGTAGACCATCGGCGTGACATAGGGATTGCCGTCCATATCGCCCCCTACCCATGTACCCAAACGCAAAAGGGGATTTTGAATATGGTTGAGCTTACAGCCTGTATTTGAAAAAGGCATGGCATTTTCAGCAGGCGTATTCAAGCTACGTTCTAAAACGGTGTCTAGCACTTGGTGAAATTCGGGCAAGGTTTTGTAGAGGGTGCGTTCCAAATACCCAACCACACTGCGGACTTCATCCCGCACGGTGGGGCGTTTCCATCGACTGTACTGCGTGAACCAAAGCAGTTCCACATCTTCCAGCAAGGCTTGAATGCCTTGGTTGAAGGCGACTTCATCCACCGATTCATGTAAGGCTTTTAAGTGCATATACAACTGTTGTTGATGTCGTAAAATCGTTTTGCGTAAGATCTTGGTGGGGTGAGCGGTGGCGACCAAGCGAACGGTGCTATTCTGCAAGCGTTCAAAGAAACGCTGGCGTGAAAAATGTTCATGCTTAAAGAGTTGTTGCACTTGGGCTTCAAGTCGTTCGGGGTAAGAATGCACGGTGCGTGTGTTGTGGAAGTTTTCCGCCGTATTGGTTAGGGTTAAAAATAAGCGAAAGGCGGCACTCACTTTACGTAAGGTGGTGGCGACTTCTTCTTCTTTGGTGTCTAAAGAATGAGCCTTGTTTTCAGCGTCTCGAATCAAGGCGTTTAAGGCATCTTGAACGGCGGCTAGATTTAAATCCGATTTGCGTTCCGTGACGGAATGACGAATGGCTTCAATATGGCGAAAAAAAGTGGCTCCTTCGTGTTCTAAAAGGGTATGCCCCAAAATACAGCCGAGCAAGCGAACATCGTTGACAAAGGCATTTGAAGGCAATTCCCCTTCATGTAATTCAGGGAGCCTAATATCGACTCGAGAGGTTTCGGGCAATTGCTTCAATAAGCTAATGAAAGCTTGTTTAATGGCTCGTTCGCTTGAAAATGGCATGGGTGAAGAAGAATGGGTAGAATAACTCAACATATTGACGTTCATGACCTGTATATTCCGTGGTTAAAAGGGGGGACTCCCCGCAATTATAACAGGTACATACGATTTTGGGGGATTTGTCTAGGGAGGCTCCCCTAGAAAATGTAACAATTGCAAGGTGTACTTCAGAATAGCCGTATTTTTGTCGAAGATAGTAGAAATGCCGTAGATTAAGAATCTTCCTTGTCCCCTCTCCTAATTTTAGGAGAGGGAAGAGAACGTCGTTAGACGTTCGAGGGTGAGGTTAAACCCTAGACGCTGTATGTGAGTTTAACCGCCCCCTAACCCGTCGAAGCTAAAGCTTCTCTTGGGAAAGAAAACCGTTGGTTTCCTCTCCCAACCTCTCCTTCCTAAAGGAGTAGATTCACTTCGTGAATGAGAAGGTTGGTTTCCCTCCTAAAATTAGGAGGGGGGACAGAACCACTGGTTGATTTTTTAAAATACTCTAGAAGAAATGCCGTGTATAAAGAGGTGTGCCTGTGAAACTATTCCAGTCTATTAAATCAAACTTTGCTCGCCAAAAACAAGAAGGCAGTGTGCTAATTTTGACGATTTCCTTGATGCTACTCTTTTCAGGGCAGATCCTTATGGTGGGCTTGGTGACCACCAAATCTTTAGCCGAGTCAGGGGCGTTGAATGCCTTGGGCATGGCGGCTCGTGAAGAGGCGTTTGGAGCCATGGCGGACTTTGAAAGCAAAGAGTTGTATCCTGCTTATATGGCGAAAGTTGATGATGCTAGACGGAACGTCGATAGAAATGACAATCCTGTCGGTCCAGTCACCCCCGTTACAGGAGAAGAGTTGTGGGACGACTACAGCCGTGATGCCGTCGTTCGAACAGACGAGATAAACAACTTGGCTAGGCAGGATTGGTCTGACTATCGTCAACGCTTGTGGGATCCCAACACCAACGCCTATGTCAACGGTCAATTTACCACGAATGTGTGGTTTGAAGCACGACTTTTACCAGGCCCTGATAATATACCGAACAGTGGTGATGATCTCTACGAATGGCCTTTTACGATTGTGGCTCGTGTGCGAGGTTCTGGGGTGGATCAAATCTTGCGTCGCCAAACGACGATCATCCCTGACGGCTTTCGTGATTTTTAGGGGCCGAATAAGAAAGCCTTTTCTTTTGACGTTTATTGTCTTAGAATGGTTGTATGAGTACAAACACCTTACACTTTGATGCACGAATTCACCAAACCGCCTTGCACGTCTTGGATGTTGAGAGTCTTGCTGTGCAGGCCATGAAAGCTTCCATTGATAATGGCTTTTTTGCATCGGTTGCGTTGATTGAAGCTCGGCAAGCCCAAGGCGGTCGGGTGATGATTACAGGCATGGGCAAATCGGGGCATATTGGGCGTAAAATGGCAGCAACCTTAAGTTCCACAGGCACGCCAGCCTACTTCATGCACCCTGCCGAAGGACGTCACGGTGATCTTGGCATGGTGACCTCTTGCGATGTGGTGATAGCTATTTCCAACAGTGGGGAAACCGAAGAACTCTTGGGCTTATTGCCAAGTCTGCATACCCTTGAAACGCCGATTATCGCCATGACGGCAAAGGCTCATTCGACGCTGGCGAAGCAAGCCGTGGCGATTTTAAATGTTGCGGTGCCTGAAGAAGCCTGCCCTCTCGGCTTGGCTCCCACGGCATCAACGACGGCAACCCTTGCCTTAGGCGATGCCCTTGCTGTTGTGCTTCAAGAAAATAAGGGCTTTGCATCCACTGATTTTGCGTTATTTCACCCCGCTGGCATGTTGGGTAAACGCTTATTACTCAAGGTGGAGGATCTCATGCACACAGGCGACGCCTTGCCTTATGTGAAGTCTGACGATTTATTGTTGCAAGCCCTCATTGAAATGAGCCAAAAGAAAATGGGGATGACCCTTGTGCAAAGCAAGGCAGGCGATTTATGCGGTGTTTTGACCGATGGCGATGTGCGTCGAGCGTTAATGAAGCACGGGCAAGCGATTGCTCAAGTTTTGGTAGACAGTGTGATGAGTCCCTCACCCCAGCGGATTTCAAAGCAGGCGTTAGCCGTGGATGCCTTGCGACACATGGAAGAGCGAAAAATTACCGCCATTGTGGTGGAAGACGAAACGGCTCAGATTGTGGGCGTCTTGCACTTGCATGATTTACTGGCTCAAGGTTTGTAGAAAAGTGTCACACGTACGCTCATCCTGATATACCCAAGTTTAAAGTTTTCTGTACAGTAGACTATAGAACGCCTAAGCCGTTTAAGCCCAAGACGGCTTTTGCGATGGCTTTATTTTTCTTGCGAAGCAGGCTTGTTAAATCGAGCAAGGTCTTTTTGGACATTCGCAAGGTTTAAATCGGTATATGAGTTACCATACTCATCTTTTTCCATTGTCCCTAGTTTCTTTAAATAGGCAGTGGCTTCATCGACTGTCATACCTTGATTGATCAAGATGGCAACCATACCCGCAACTACGGGAGTCGTAAAAGAAGCACTTTGTTTTTTACCACTTTCATAGGTTCCATTTTCGCCTTTCATGATAATCGGACGACCTTCCACACTGGGTGGAACTTGAGTTGTAAAATCGACGTCTCTCGCACGAAAGCTATTCCGATGTAATGTGCCATCCGAATTACTGATACCCACATTAATGGTATTCTTTAATGCGAGAATATTTTGTCCTTCATCGGATTCAAACTGAACGTCAGGATGTTCTTTCTTAAATTTTTCAAGATCTTTATTATTAGGTACTGCAACAACGACGGCGATGTTTTTCTTCTTTAAAACATCAACAGCATCTTCTGCTTTTTCTTTGGCTTTGGCAATTTTAGTACTATTGTCTATGGTTGTATCCATATAGCTTTCAAGTTCAGGTAATTTCCAATCAAGTCCTTTGGATTCATCTTTATTAAAAACAAATAAGTTCTTCTTTTCTTCTTGAGTGGCAATATTAAAACATTCTTTCTGTTGTGTTAGAAGACCCTGAAATACGAAAAATTCAGTTGTACCATAAGAAAGGTTTATGGCATTAGGTTTTTGATTTTTTCCTAGTTTTGAGATATTTTTTAAGTTGTCTGTGAAACGATCAAAATGATAAAGAAAATAAGCTTCTATTAGATTTTGTATATTGTTTACTGGATGCGTAATCTCGGGCTCTTTTACTTGTCTAAAAGAAATACCGACAGGATTGTCTTCAGGCAGAACCCGTTGAGCCGAACGAGCCACATCATGGGAATGAGGATCTTTGTGTATATCTCCATTTACTCCTTCCAGTACCATTACAGTCGGTTTTGAAGACGTGGGTGTGTTAGGCGTTTTTTGAATAGAAGACATAATGTGTTACCTTAAAGTTATTTAAATAAATACGATATATTTATATAAACAATTTTAAAGAGCCTGTTTTGATAGACCTGCCACAAATGTTTACAGATCTTCCTATATTTGCATTACAATAACGATATAGCCAAGTTTAGAGTCTTCTGTTCAGTAGGCTAGACGAGGAGCCTAGATTATTTTGTGAAAGAGTGTAGATAGACCTACATGACTGAACAAAATAATCGTAGCGACAAAGTATAGACACTGTGCGGGAAACTCTAAACTTGGCTATAACGCATGGTATAGTGTGTTAAAAAAAACTATACAATAAAAAGCCTGTAATGAAAGCTCATTACAGGGGGACATAGGCATATAGAGGAGAGGGAGATAAAATCTGAAAAATGCGGGGTGGGAAGGGAGTGGGCGAAGCAGGCGTGCTTCAAGAAAGGTGTTAAGTCGTGTAAAGGGTTTGGGTCAACTTAGATGAATGAAGAGTACCTTTGTTCTTTGGGTACTGTTCCATGTAAACAACCGAATAAGTGGCGTCATAAAAGCGGAAGTTTACATAAAATCTTGGGGTTTTCTGAACTTTAAAAATGAACAAGAAGGGACGATAGGTTCGTGTATAGGGTTGGAGTTGTGCGAAGGGTGATAATTTAAGGAGAAGGAAATACTTGGGGTGGGTGGGGTTTGAAGAAGCTCGGGGTTTGGAGTTCCTTCACTTTAATAAAGTTTTTATATTTAGGATTCTTGCTATAGCGTTACAATACTTAACAATTTATTAAAAGTATTTCTATAGAAAGCTCTGCGAATTGGGGCAGAGTGTTTGTTTTTCTGAAAAATACCAATCACAACAGAAAATAGAGAAAAATCAACCTCTTTCGTTTGAAATCTCCTTCGTGTACCCCTGCTTGCCCCCATTTCAGAGACAAGACCCCCTCCTTGAATCGCCTTTGGAGGTTTGGAGGCTTTTGGCGACGCAAAAGTCTCCAAGCACCAGCGTTAAACGAAGCTAGCCAAAACTAGAAAGCAGCCCCCCCCCAAGCACCAGCTCAAGAAAGAAGCGAGAAGTCCAAAATAATTGAAAATAAGCTTGCAGGTTTTGTCTCCTTAACTTACAATTAAATGAGTTTCATTTGTAGATATAAAGGATAAGTTCATGCCAGCTCCCTCTTCCAAGTTTAAGAAATTGCCTCCGTACTTGTTTGCGGAAATCGATCGTAAAATTGCCGAAAAGAAAGCCCAAGGTATCGATATTATCAGCCTAGGCATTGGTGACCCTGATCTCCCTACGCCTGAGCCGATCGTCACCGCCATGCAAGCGGCCGTTGCGGATGCCGATACCCACAACTACCCCCCTTATCACGGTACGCAAGAGTTCCGTCAAGCCGCCGCCAACTGGATGAACATCCGCTTTGGCGTCACCGTCGATGCTGAAACGCAAGTGCTTTCCTTGATTGGATCGAAAGAAGGCATTGCTCACATGATTTTGACCTACGTTGAAGGCGAGCAGGATGTGGTGCTTTGCCCAAGCCCTGGTTACCCCGTGTACGAAAACTATACGTTATTATGTGGTGGAACGCCTTACACGATGCCGTTATTGCCTGAAAATAACATGGTGCCTGATTTGTCGGCGATTCCTGAAGATATTGCCAAACGTGCGAAATTATTGTGGTTGAACTACCCGAACAATCCCACAGGGGCAATTATTTCAGAAGAAAAAATCAAGGAAGTCATTGCGTTTTGTAAAAAATATGACATTTTATTATGTCATGACAACGCCTATAGCGAAATGACGTACGACGGCTACAAAGCCCCGTCCTTCTTGGCTTACGAAGGGGCGGAAGACGTTTGTATTGAGTTCTTTTCATTGTCTAAAATGTATAACATGACAGGCTGGCGTGTCGGTTTTGCCACAGGCAACACCGCAGCCGTTCAAGCCCTAGGCACACTCAAAAACAATACAGACAGTGGCGTTTTTAAAGCCGTCCAAAAAGCCGCCGCCGTGGGACTCAACCATAGCGAAGCCCTGACCAGTGGCTTGAATGCGATTTACGGCAACCGTCGTCGCTTATTTGTCGAAGGCTTGCGTGAATTGGGCTGGCAACTGCCCATGCCTGAAGCCACCTTCTACTTGTGGTTGCCAGTACCCACAGGCTTTACAAGCGTCGAGTTTGTAAGTTACTTGCTTGAAAATGCGGGTATCGTCGTGCCACCGGGAACGGGTTACGGTGCCGTGGGTGAAGGATACTTTAGAGTCGCCTTAACCGTGCCTGAAGCTCGCTTGACTGAAGCCTTGCAACGCATGAAAGATGCAGGCATTCGCTTTGATATGAAGACAAGTTCCAACGCCTGTTCTTTATAAGCTATTACAGGGGATGCAAACGCATCCCCTTGTTTTCTCTTTAATGGGATCTTTTAATTTTCACAAGGATGAACCATGATACTTCAACGCCTTTTTTCTTTTCTAGTACTAGCATGCCTCCTCATCTCGTCGACGCCTTTGCTTCAAGCGTCTGATGCCACATACGCTCAAAGAACGACGCCGTCTAAAAGCATCGTGCAAACCACGGTGAAACCCTTTTATAATGCAACCCCACCTGTTAACACCGTTACCCCTGCCTTTATAAGTGCGAGTCCTGCCCCTGTTCGCTTTTTTGCGGTGGGTGATACAGGTTCAGGTTCTGAAAACCAAAAAGCCGTCGCCGCTGCCATGCTGGTACAGGCGAAAAGCTATCATCATACTGCCAAAAATAAAGGATGTTATCCTACTCAAGCCTGTGTCAAAGGCGTGCTACACTTGGGAGACATCATCTACCCTGTGGGTGATGCGAAAAAACACGGTGACCGTTTGGTGAAAACCATGTACAAAGGACTCGGTGACTTGGGTGTGCCGTTTTACTTTAGCCTTGGCAACCACGATGTGATCACGAATCACGGGCAAGATGTCGTGGATACCTTGCATATTCCTCAAAAAACCTACTACAAAGTGGCGATTTCTCCTGTGGTAGATTTTTTCGCCATTAACACGAATACTTTTACTAAAACGCAAGAGCTTTGGCTTGAAACAGCGTTGAAGGACAGCAAAACACCGTGGAAGATCGTGTATGGGCATCATCCGCTGTATTCGACAGGGTCTCATGGGCAGGACAATGATCTAAAAGTCTTGCGAGGCAAGCTGGAACCGATCTTGCTTAAATACAAGGTGGTTGCGTATTTGGCAGGGCATGACCACAACTACGAGCGTTTTGCGACCGCCAGCACGCAAGCCAAAGGCTTGCCTTATTTACAAATCGTTTCTGGTGGAGGCGGTGCGTATTTGAGAGACAAACGCACCTTCCCCAAAGCCCATTGCAAGCCTGAAGACACGCAACCCATTAAGGTGAAAACCGCCAAAGGTTATGTTACCAGTCAAAAATGCACCGAACCATTTTTCCCCACGACGCTGTTTTACGACAAAACCCACTATCATTACTTAGATTTAGCCTTGACGGCAAAGTCCCTTAACATCAAAGTGCGAGGCACGGCAAACCAAGTCTTAGATGAAGTCATGATTAAAAAATAAAGCGTCATCTGCTTTAATTAAAGGCTTTTCGCTTTTATTAGCTTGTGATATACTAATTTTCGTATCAGAATCCCCCTTTAATGAAAGGAATGCTTATGTCTCTGTCAAAAACCTTAGGGTCTCGCAATATTTGGGTCTTGTTCTTTTCTGCCTTGAGCATTTCTTTATTAGTGCTTTTATTACTTTTTAGTTTTTTCTTTAAAAACCTAGATTTCAATGTCAAAACCAAGGACCTCAATGAAGCCCCCACCCTTGAAACTGGCATTAACATGCAAAACACCGAAGTTACTTCGCCTGCAGAAGAAGGGGTAGATCCTCAAGAACTAAAGGATCGTTTGCGTTTAAACGTGCCTGATGAAGCTGGACGCTTGAGAAACAATTCACGAGAAATCAACCAAAAGAAAAAAGAACCTTTTGTCGGTATTGATTCATCTAAAGCCAAAGCCACCACTAAATCTACCTTGCCACCTACGCCACCCAGTGCCGAAAGTGTGCGAAATAAGGAAACTGAAGCCTTAAACGCAAGCCCAGAAGCAACCCCTAAGGCGGTTTCTGTCGCTCAAAAGTTTAGAGTTTACCTTGGTGGATTTTTTAGTCGTGGCGATGCCGAAGCAACCCAAGAACGCTTAAAGACTCAAGGCTATAGTTCGATTGTTAAACAAAGTAATTCTGGTTTTGAAGTGCAGTTGGGTATTTATAATGACGAGGCCACCGCTAAAAGTGTTGCCACTGCTACAGGGGCTAGTCTCGAAACGTTTTAATACCATTTAAACGATTAAATGTCGTGTTGTCTCGTTTGAATAGTATTAAGTGTCCCTATACAGGAAATGATCAAGTTGGCGTTGCATACCTTTCACACCCAAACCTTAAAAGTTAGATCTGCTGTCGTCGTCTTTCACGAAGGACGCCTTCTATTGATGCGACAAAACAGCAAGCCCTTTTGGGTCTTACCCGGGGGAACGCTTGAAGAAGGCGAATCCATCGCCATTTGTGCCGTGCGTGAACTTGACGAAGAAGTGGGTATGACGGTTTCGCTCGTGGGGATGCTCACCGTTTCCGAATTTGCGGATGCCAAGCGTCATGTGGTGGACGTCACCTTTCTAGGCACTTACGAAGCGGGAGCCACCTCGTGGGAGGCTCCCTACCCCGAAAACATCGATGATGTGGCGTGGGTCGATGAAGCCGAGTTCAAGGCATTGAGCCTAAAACCCGACTGCTTGCAGTCGATGATTGCTCAAGAATGGGACGCCCTTTCAGAAGGCAGGCTCCCTGTTTTGAAGGATGTTTACTTGGGCTTGACCTCTTAATGTTATTCTTGACCTAGATTCTTTTTCTGCTATAGTTTTGATGTATATTTTATACCAATTAAACGATTAAATAGCGTCTGGCGTCTTCGTTGTCGCTACGATTCTCGATGTGCTTATGTACGTCTTTGTACACCTCGCCCATCTGCGAGTCTAGGCTCCTAGAATCCACCTATACGCTTTTCAATCGTTAAAATGGTATTAGATACTATTTTAACAATCAATGTTAACCACAATTAGTTCAATGTAAGTGAAGGATATTTTATATGAAACTCGCCCCAATCATGGTGCGTTCTCAAGCTCTTGAGACACCTGCTTTTCATCGTCAGCACATCCCTAAACTGCCAGCCTTGCCTCAAAAGCAACAGCGAGAAGGATTGCATATTGCTTTTGATGTTGATAAGACTTTGACTCGTGCTTATATGCAAGATCTACACTTATTGCCTGCTTTAGGCTTTGAAATACCTAACAATTTTTGGCGTGACATACCTTTAGGGACCGGTAGTGTTACTATATACATGGAGCAATTTAAGAAAATTGCAAACGAAAAAAATCTCCACGATGTATTGAGTCCTGCCAAATTACAAGAATTCGGGAAAAAAATACCAATGGCTCCTGGGGCAACTACTTTTATTCCTAGGCTTAGAAAATTTGCTAAGGAAAATAACCTTATTGTACCCAAATTTCACTTTATTTCCAGTGGTCTTGAAGAAATGATTATAGGCAACCCCATTGCTAAGCATGCCCAATCACTTCACGCAAATCAATTTAATTACAACGAGAGAGGACATTTAATAGGGTTGAAACGTGTCATTGAAGACCATGACAAACCTCAGTATATTCAAAAATTATTGGGAGAGGGACAATTACTCGCTTATGTCGGTGATGGAGAGACAGATAAAAAGTCTTGGGAACTTACTAAAAATCTTGATGGAGATTCCGTTGTGGTTCACGATCCTAATGATCCTGCTAACAAGACGAAAGCAAATGCTTATCTTGAGCAGGGTATTGTTCATGCCAGCCTCCCTCGTGATTATAGAAAAAACACTCCCATGGATCGTTACTTAAAAGGTCTCATCGTTACAGAAAGCTTGAAAGCCGAAAGTAAGCCTAAATTATTTGTTTAGTTGGCGGATTCAAATAGGGGTTGCTTGAAAACGTGGGCGAATCCTTTGTGGGGGAACAGGTGCATTAGTTTTTGTATACTATTTTAAATAATTTCCCGCACAGTGTCTCTTCGTTGTCGCTACGATTCTCGATGTGCTTATGGTCGTCTTTGTACACTTCACAAATCTGCGAGTCTAGGCTCCTAGAATCCACCTATACGCTATTCAATCGTTTAAATGGTATTAAAAGAGACTTGTCATTTTTCTTGGATGTTAGATAATGAAGTTAAGCGGGTCTATAGCTCAATGGTTAGAGCAGGAAACTCATAATTTCTTGGCTGGGGGTTCGAATCCCTCTAGACCCACCAAATTCCTTTGGAGAAGCCTACACTCGTAGAGGTGTAATACCAATTAAACGTTTAAAACACTATTTAATCTTTGAAATGCTATAAGCTTCTACAAAGTGGGCTTCTCGAAATGAGCGGGAACATCCCAGCGAGTGG
>JAJTHC010000014.1 GCA_021299615.1 Vampirovibrionales bacterium | reverse complement strand
TAGAGTTTTCTGTACAGTAGGCTAGACTAGGAGCCTAGATTATTTTGTGAGGGCGTGTAGACAGACCTACATAACAGAACAAAATAATCGTAGCGACAACGTATAGACACTGTACAGAAAATTATCAATTCGGCTATACATAAGCACATCGAGAATCGTAGCGACAACGAAGACGCCAGACGCTATTTAATCGTTTAATTGGTATTAACACTTTTTTTTGAGGTTTTGAAACAAGGCTTTCTTCACCACAGGTAAGGGTTCCGCCTCCGCTGAAGCTTCCTGCGTTTGTAGAGAACTCGTCAGTTGCTGAAACGCTTCCGCAGAGAGGTTCGCCATCTGCCACAGGCTTTGCTTGAGCAAAGCCAATCGTTGCGGATCGTGCAAGTACCAAAAGCCCACAAGGGCTTCAAAGCTCGTGGAAAGGCGAGAAATCGCCTGCTTATTACGCCGATGGTTCGCGACCCCCACGTTCCGCCCACGACGCAGAATCTCCTGCTCCGCTTCGCTCAAGTCAGGCGAAAGCACCTGCAACAAGGTCGCTTGAAAAGCCCCACATGCCAAACGGATGCTTTCTTCATGAATCACCTTCACGGACGCATTCGGGAACGTCCACATGACCCATTCACGCAATAACAGCTCGTAGACGCCATCCCCCAAGTGAGCCAAGACTCGCAGGGGCAAGTCTTCTAAACCCAAGCTGGGGTCAACCGCCGTTTGAGGCAAAGACCGCCCCAAAAACGCAGGAGCCTCTTCTTTTTTGGGGAAATCCGCTAGAAAGGACGGCTCGTTACCCATTAGGACAAGTCCGCCGTTGACGGAGCGGTGGCGGTCGTCCAACCCCCTGCACGATCCACCAAGTGAAGCCCTTGGGCTTCTAAGGTTTTACGAATGGCATCGCTGGTGGCGAAATCTTTCGCCAACTTGGCGTGACGACGGGCTTCTAGCTGCTCTAGGACGTGGGCTTTTTCCGTAGGAGCCACGCCGTCCACCACATGAAAATCGCCTTCATTCAAGGATTTAGCTTCATCTAAATACGCCAACGCAGGCAGTAAATCAAAGCCCAGCACCCACGCTTCTTGCACCAGTGTATTCAATAAAGCCTTTGCCTTATCGGCGTCTTGACTTTGTTTGAGGTCCTTAAAGGTCTTGCCCCATTCCGCCAAGGCTCGAGGCGTATTCATATCTTGAGCCATCACCGCCACAAAATCAGGATGCTGTTCATGTAGCACCGCACAATCCGCCTTGTGACGCACGGCTTCCTTGAGCCACGCTTCATTGAGTTGAGCCACTTGCATGCCCTTGGCGAACTGTTGCAACAACTTATGCCAGCGTGTTTTGGCTCCATTTAGGGCGTTAGGCGTGAAATCGACAGGCATGCGGTAATGATGCCCCAACATAAAGTATCGCAAGGTATTGGCGTCATAATGTTCGAGCAAGTCACGCACGGTGGAAAAATTGTGGAGACTCTTACTCATTTTTTCGCCGTCGACGTTGACGAATCCGTTGTGCATCCATGTATTAACGAAGGGATGCCCCGAGCAACATTCACTTTGAGCGATTTCATTTTCATGGTGAGGAAACATCAAATCCGCTCCCCCTGCGTGAATATCAATCTGATGCCCCAAATTCTTAAAAATCATGGCTGAACATTCAATATGCCAGCCGGGACGCCCAAATCCCCAAGGAGAATCCCACCCATAAGGCGTTTCGCCCGTTTCTGCGGAGTCTTCCACCCGCTTCCAGAGGGCAAAATCAGCGGAATGGCGTTTTTGCGTGTTGACATCCACCCTCGCCCCTGCTTGCAAGGCATCGATCGGTTTACGAGCCAGCTTGCCATAAGTGGGCATCGAAGGGGTGTGAAAGTAAACGCCGTCATCCGTGACATAGGCGTGATCTTTCTCAATCAAGGTGGCAATCATACCGTGCATGGCATCGATGTGTTCGGTGGCTTTGGGTTCAATTGTGGGTGAAAGCGTGTTAAGCCGTGCTAAATCTTCATGAAAACGCTGGGTATACGTCGTTGCAATCGCTTCAGGCGTCGTGCCTGTTTCACTCGCTCGTTGGATGATTTTATCGTCGACATCCGTCAAATTGCGAGCATAGGTCACCTCATAGCCAAAAAATTGCAGGGTGCGAAACAGGACATCCCACGTAATGTAGCACCTTGCATGCCCCAAGTGAGCGTCATTGTAAACAGTCGGTCCACAGACGTAAAGCTTGACTTTGCCTGCTTCAAGTGGTTGAAAGGCTTCCACCTGACGGCTTTGTGAATTGTAAAAGTGAAGGGGATGAGTAGAAGACATCAAGGGGAGATCCTTTTATAAAACAAACTAGGAAGCTGGTAAATCAAGCGAACGCATCGGGGCGTGTTTTTCGCTCGATACAGGCGGGACGTTCAATCGCCAATTTAAGAAGGGCAAAGACGGCTTGGCTTGCGAAGGAGCCACCACCACCGATTCAGTCGCAGGGAAGCTATACGGCTTTTTGCTTGGCAAGACATCGCCAAACTGTTGCTGCACTTGCGGATGCCAGCTCGCCACAATGGCATCTATTTTCGCACGTTCTTCAAGCGTCAAGTGCGTTTGAAGTTCTTGCAAACGAAGTCTTAGGCTATTGTCTTGCTTGGGGACGTTTTTCATCGCAAGGGCTTGCTTTTCAGCGATGCGAAACCACTGGTACGCCAAATGTGGATTCTTCCCTTTTAGGTAGAGGTGGGC
This sequence comes from Vampirovibrionales bacterium, assembly GCA_021299615.1. Lineage (GTDB taxonomy): Bacteria > Cyanobacteriota > Vampirovibrionia > Vampirovibrionales > JAJTHC01 > JAJTHC01. Next base: position 10,433 of record JAJTHC010000014.1, on the reverse strand, counting down.
GAGTTCTTTTTGAGCTTCCGTATTGCCTTGCTTGGCGGCTTTCTCAAACCAATAGCGAGCCAATGTGCCGTCCGCATTACCGCCTTGCCCCACTTGGTACAAGCGTGCCAAGTAGAGCTGGGCTTCGCTGTCCCCCTGCTTGGCGGACTGTTCGAGCCAGTAGCGAGCCTGCACCTTGTCTTGCGGAATATAGTCGTGGGCTTGGGCGTCTTTGACCTTGATGCCTTCGTTAAACGCCATGCCTAAAAAGAATTGAGCCTTGACTTCCCCCCCTTTGGCAGACGCATCCAAACAGGCGAAACCTTCGCCGTATTGGGGCGTTTTATTGGGGGAAAAGAGCAGTTCCAAGCTTCGTTGGTACTGATTTTCGGTGCCTTCGACTTTGCAATGGTAAGCCAAGTACGCAGGCGATTTGGCTACTTTAGGAGCATCACTGGGGTTTATGGTGCTGGTGGGAAAGAGGCTCATGAAGAGGGTCATCAGGCTCATGCCCATGTAATAGCATTCGTTCATTGGGGGAGTCGCCTCTTTTTTTGGACGTAAGGATAGGAAGCTCTGAAAGATATGTCCCCTCTCCTAATTTTAGGAGAGGGAAGAGAACGTCTTTAGACGTTCGAGGGTGAGGTTAAACCCTAGACGCTGTTTGTGGATTTAACCGCCCCCTAACCCCCTCCTAAAATCAGGAGGGGGGACAGAGCAAAATAGACTCTTGCAGAGTCTTCTATAATTCTCATTTTACTACAAAATCCTGAAATATGAAAGCAGGAGGATATTCAATTACAATTGTAACAATTTATAAACAATCGTCAATTATAAGGATCTTAAATTGTTTATTAAGGCATAGAAAACCTTTATCCCTTGTTCAAAGATAATCCCTCCTGTATAACCCCCTCTTTTAAGATAGACCGAAAGAAGAAATACCATGATTAGTATTAATAATACTTCAAACCTTCCTTCAATTCAGGAATTATTCCCTACATCAACTCGTACAGATCAAGCCGTGGATTCGAGTGGTGTTGCTCCGACAAATAATAATAATAATAAAAACCAAGCTCTTCGAAATGGTAGAGCGACCCTTGCAAAAGCGAAGCAAAGCACGCCTGAAATTAAACAAACCAAAGCGAAGATTGAAGGACTGCAGTCCCCTGTTACACAAGCTAACACTGGTAACTTTACGTCATTAACTAATTTTCAATTGGCACAATCGGAAGCCATTCAAGGTTTTCAAGCGTCTTTAGGGGGAGCGACTACTCCTAAAGCAGAATTTAAGCTTGATTCTTCTGTACCCGCCTTTAATTTAGAAGCCGCTCAAGAAACTTTAAAGGCAGGTGCCTTTGATTTTACGAATACCTTACAAGCGTCTAGTAATGATGCCACAGGCAGTGCCAACGACGCAAACAGTGCTGGAAACGAAGCCTTGTCTGCTCTTGGTGAAGCCAGTGAATTACTCGGTGGTGGCTTGGGTTCTATTGGCAGTGGAGGCGTTCAGATAGCAACTGGTATCGGAATGCTTTCGACTAGTGGATTTACCTTTGGTTTGAGTTCTATTCCTGCTATTGCCATGATTGCAAAAGGGGGTATGGAAGTCACACAAGGTTTTATGGAAACGACACAAGGTCAAAATGAATCCGTCAAAGCAGAAACGAAAGGCGATGGCTCTTACCAGAAGGCTCAGCGTACGGCTCAAACACTGGGTGAAACAGGTGCCAACCTTGAACAACTCAAGAGCTTCTACACAGGAATTAATCCCGTATTTGGCACACTACAAACGGCTCAAGCTCAAAACGACCAACTCCTTTCTTTAGGTAGTCAACTTGGTGCAAATGTCGAAACACCTGCAAGTCCAAGTAATCCCGCAGGAGCATTCAATGGCGTCGCTCCAACAACGCCAAACACAGGCTTCACGGCAACCCCTCCTGCTTTCAATGTAGCTGATAAGTCTTGGGCAACCCCTGCAACCCCTGTAACAGGAGCCACCGCCTTAGGTTCAACCGCTCCGACGGCTCTTGGAACTCTCCCACTTGCTGGTGGAAACAGCACGCAAGCCAACGCTCAAGCAGGTGGCTTGACGGCTGAAGAAAAACAATTCATGACCGCTTTTGAAGGTAACTCTACTGTCGTTAATGATGCAAATGCTCAAGCACAAGGTGCTTTAGGAACTGCTCCGACAGGCTTTGATACCGCAAGCTTAGCGTCTCAAACGACGTTAGCAGATGCGTCTCAATCTCAAGGCTTACAGGCATTGTACACAAGCTTAAAAGCCAAAGAACAACAAGCTCAAGCTCAAAAAGACGGACAAGCCAAACTCCCTCAACTTGGTGCAAATACTCAAAATGCGGTGGCTCCACAAGAACCGCTCGTAAATCCAGCCGATCCGAATGCTCCAGAAGCGACGGCTCAAAATCCACAAGATCCGAACGCTCCACAAACGCCAGAGTCTACGGCTCAAGCCCCACAAGCCCCAAGATTGACGATTCCTAATTTCGCTCCAGTGGCTACCACTCCGACGGCTCCAGTGGCTCCCGCTCCTCCATTAGCTCTCGTCTAACCGTTTTTCTCTTTATTTCTTTCTATGTTCTCTCTCTCTCGAACACAAGCATGTGGTTTCATTCGAAGCCACATGTTTTGTATGGGTAGCCTTTTCTGATGAAAAGCTCTAAAAAATTTTAAAAAACTAAAGAAACGAAAAGTTTAGCTTTACAAAATAAATCTTTAGTTTTCTGTAAAAAGCTAAATAAACGAAAAAACTAAACATTTAGCTTTACAGACTAAAGGTTTAGTTTTTAGAAAACTATGCTAAACTAAAGAAACTAAATGTTTAGTCGTAAAGGAAAATAAATGTCTATTGTGGATGCCCAAAACCTCGAACTACTCTTAAAACAAAGCAAAGAAGAACTCGCCCAAACCGTCGATCGCATTCGTACCATAGAAGGCTACATCGATGAATTGGACGATCTCCATGAAAAAGTCTTGCAGTTAGAAGCCTTTCAAGCAGGGCTTTCGGAGCTGTTGCATCTTTTGAAGAAGCCGCTTGAAGTGAAAATGGTCGAAAAAGAAGCCCGACTCGTTGAAAAAGAAGCGAAAAAATTTGCCGCCGAAAAAGCTGGTAAGTCATCCAAGAAAAAATCGCCACCAGCGTATCAAAACGCACTTTCAACAGAATCCAACGGCGTGTTTCTGCCCGAACTCGCCTTTAAACAGGCGGATGAAGTCTTACGCTATCGTCAATCGATGAACTACGAAATTTTCCGAGCCATCGTCCTCAACGGAGGCAAAGCCACCACCGCAGAAGTGCGAAACTACTTGATCGAACAAGACATTCGTACACCGCAAGGCAAAGGCTTCGAAAACTCCAAACTTTCAGACGTTTACCCCCGAATTGCGTACTTGGTTAAGCGTGGGGTGCTTCGCCCCATAGCACCGGGCTACTTTCTGTCTTGTTTTGGCTGGGACCGCCCTGCTTCGCCTTAAAGTCCGCTTCTGCCTGCGTCGCCTGTTTATGGCGATAGTCGTGAACGCGACGGTGGAAGGCTTCAGGCGTTTCCAGCACCTGCGATTCATCGGGCGGACGAGTCACAAAATCCAGCGTATAGCGGGCATCATTCGCCTTGTCCGCACTCAAGAGTCCATAGGGGTTTTCAGGTGTGGCGGGCGTCATGGACTGCCACGCTTTTTCAGCGTCGCTTTGTACTTCAGTGATGTGGTGAATCCGAGGGATCAACTGGCTTTCATGCCACCACTGCGTGCGACTGCCTTGCGATGACGCTGCCTTGGACGTGTCTTGCACCAAGAAATCCGTACTCGTAAAATTAGGGATTTTCAGCGGACTCGTACGAGACGCCATAACCCTTACGACGTGTCCTTTCTCAAAGGAGCCGTCCCCTTTCGGTTCGACGACATTCGCTAAAATCTGCCCCAAGGGGCTGGCAAGTCCCACGAGTAAATCTTGCTTAATGGCGGTAAACGGCTTTGTATAGCCGAGTAAAACGTGTTTGGGAGCGTCTTTGTTTGCTTTGCCTTGATCCGTTTTGTCTATGCCCACTTGTTGATAGGTCACATTTTCAAGGGAAGTGTCGTCTTCTAAAATACGTTCCAGCATCAATTGCTCTTCTTGGGTTAAGCCCGAAGCCGAGGCATCCAAGCTGGCGTGAATGCCTTGCAACTCTTCGGGTTGAGCGGTTGTGACCGTGCTTAAATACGCCTTTATGCCTTCTTTCGCTAAATCAGGACGTCGTGGGCTTTGGTTGATGATTTTGTTAAGGGCCTCTTTGTCTTGAGGCGTTAAAGTCTTGGCATTGTTAATGCTTGCACTGCTTAGGGCAAGGGCATCACGGGTGTCACGCCCTGCGTCATAGCTTTTGGATGTAAAATTGTAAAGCAAAGCTTCTTCCAGCAACAATTCCGCACCAGACGCCGTGTTGGGATCCTTGACGTCTTGGGCGTTCATCGCACGAATCAACCCCAAATGAGGCACAGGCAAGCTCACTTGAAAGCGAGTGGGGGCATTGTGTTTCAGGGCATCTTGCTCATCTAAAATATGATAATCGAGGTTCAAGTCCTTGAGGACTTGTTCCGCCAAAATGGGGGCATCGGGGAAGAGTTTGTCTGCCGTAACGATTTCGTGTATGTCTTGCGTGGGGTTGGACGCTTCATAAATCATGCGAGCCAATTCTTTCGGGTGGGTGTCGACCAAGCGTCCGATTTCGCCCAAAACGCTACAGCTATTGAGTTGTGTGCGTTGGATTTCTTTCGCCGATTGTGGTGCGGGCAAGGCGTCTTGCTGGTAGGGCGATCCATTGGGGTTGTGATAGCCCGACATCATTAAAGGCAGGTGATTAGCATTGAGGGGGCTGATATTTTGCGTGAGGCGAGACGAATCCGCAAGCAAGCTCACGGTTTCCGCCACCGTTTGCCGAGAATCTAAACCAGGTAAGCAGGGTTCTTGCAGGCGTTTGTTGAGATAATAGAGCGTCGAATGGGCATCGTCGCCTTTGTTGTCGCTCAAAACGCCTCTGTTCCACAGGTGGAGCAGGGTCTTTTTTTCTTGCGGATTTTCGGTAAAGGCATTTTGCAGTTGGCTAAACCACCGCAGTTGATCTTCGGTGGAATCGGGCGTGGAATCGGGCGTGGAAGTGGGGGGATTTGTTTTGACAGAGGCATTCGGCATTGTTAAAAACAGAGCAGAGAAAGCAAACGGCATAGACATAGCGAGCATCACTTTTTTGTGTAGAGAGGAATCACTCAATTATTCTACACCAAAACACAAACAATATCAAATGTATATTTACAAAGTATTTTGAAGACTCTTCAACCCTCTCCTAATTTTAGGAGGGGGACAGAACAGCTATTTAACATTTAAACACAGCTACAAAATCGGGATGGTGAGTGACTTCATCACAATTACAGCGGGCAACTGGTAACCCATTTCCCCGAAAACAATAGAAACCAGTGTATCAAAAGGATTCGCACTGACGGTTTCAACGCGTGGCTCATTCCACTGCACCTGAAAACCAGACTGAAAATCAAAGCATGGATCTTCACACATAAAATCAATATAATCCGCATATTCCTGAGGCATAAAGGTGGTAATCGCCACATCAGGCGGATTAAATCCACTAGGCATGCTTGAACTTGAAATAATGGTATATGGAGTGGGTGAGGCTTTGACTAGGGCTTCCCGAACAAACACACGACGAGTCGGAAAAGCCACTTGGGGTACAAAACTATAGCGAATGACGGTGAATTGATTTTCAAAAGCCACCCAATTATGATTGACTTGATCCCACGAAATACGAAGGGCGTTTTCGGCATCGGCTTTGAAATAGGTGGAAAAGGTGTTTAAAACGGTCGACTGATGGATCCGCATACGGGTATTGCGTGTTTGTTCAATGGCAGAATGTAGTAATTTAAGGACGGCAACAGAAATAATGGCAAGTAATCCCAGTGAAACGAACATTTCAATGAGCGAAAAGGCCGTGTTTTTTGATTTGAAGTGTCTTTTAATGAAATGTAACATAGAAAACCTTAGCATTGCAATACATGATGAGGTATCGACGGTTTTGAGGAAAACTTTAAAGGCTCCGTTTGTCTAGCGTATAGCGAAGTTCTTTGGATTTTTAGCTTCGTTTTTAGCTGGTCGTCGTCAGAGACCTTTGCTCCGCCAAACCGCCACAGGCGGTCTACATTATAGCTTATCTATAAGTGGAGCAATTCTCCGAAACACCTCTAAAGGCGGTTCAAGGGGGGACGGGGGAGGACGTATTACGTTTCTCCTCCGTCCCCCCTTGAAAATTCCCCCTTCAAGTCGAAAAAGTAAACTTTTTCTCTTGGGAAAGAAAACCGTTGGTTTCCTCTCCCAACTTCTCCTTCCTAAAGGTGAAGATTCACTTCGTGAATAAGAAGGTTTTTGTCCCCACCTCGTCGCATCATTCACCTTGCACGACGTCCGCTAGGAAGCCTCGCATTTTTGCGTTGACGTCTGCTTATGCAACGAGTTAAGCATCCCCACTTTTTATCTAAAAATAGCTATACTATAGAAAGCTCTGCAAAGGCAAATCGTCATCCTGAGTGAAACGAAGGATCTCCCTAGCCCTTGCGGTTTCCCTTTTGGGAGATGTTTCGTAATGCTCAACATGACATCTTCTATTTTTAGATGACTTTTGCAGAGCTTTTTATAGTATTTTCGTAACGTTAATAAATCACACCGCCCGAAACATAGGCGTTTGCCCCTGTGCAAGAAGGCAAATTGTTGGGGAGTCCGTGCCATTTCGCCCAGCCCAACCATGCAAAACCCAAGGCTTCTTTCGCCTTGTTGGGAATGCCGAAGTCTTCAGGGTAGTACACTTCAGGGAAATAGCCTAGTTCATGGGCTTGCCAATACGCCCCAAACAAATTCATAAGCCCCTGATTACAGACCCCACCGCCACTAAAGACAATTTTGTCAACCTTGCCCACCTTGGGAATGATAAATTTCTTATAGGCAATCGCCATACTCGATACCGTGACGTGTGTTAACGTGGTAATGACATCTTCTTTAGGGCAATTTTTAGCATATTTATTCACTAAAGAAAATAAGGATTTGTCGCTAAAGTCGTCTCGACCTGTTGATTTTGGGGGGCTTTTAGCAAAATAGGGTAAGCACAAAATCGCCGTCATTAAAGGACGAATCAAATTCCCTTGTCGAGCCACTTGAGCATCCTCATCAAAGGGACGATCAAAATACTCCAACATCGCACGATCGATCCATAAATTAGCTGGCCCTGTGTCAAAGGCAAACGGCTCCAAACCCAGTGATTCCGCAGGTAAAACGCTCACATTACAGATGCCCCCTAAATTGTGAGCAACCACCGTTTTGTCGGGTTCCGAAAAACGCAGGGCATCGTAAAATGGCAGTAAGGGAGCGCCTTGCCCGCCTTGAGCAATGTCACCACGCCTAAAATCAGCGATGACACGCATCCTTAGCGTTTCCGCCAACCGAGACGCATCGCCTAGTTGGAGGGTTCCCACTTCACCGTTTTTATCGGCTTGGTGAAAGACGGTCTGCCCGTGAATGCAAACCGCAACGACGCTTGATTTTTCGATTCCCCAAGTCTTCAACGCCGATTCCACGGCATCCGCATATAAATGTGTGAGTTCTTTTTCAAGCGTAACGAACGAAGTCAAAGCGATCGTTTTTTTCGTTTGTAGACTCAATACACCTTTTTTTAACGTTTCAGGGTAGGGATGCTCATAATGTTGAAGGTTCTCTTCAACTAAAGAAACTAAAGGTTTAGTTTCTTTAGCTTTTTCTTCGTTTTCAAGACTAAAACTTATTTTATTTAGTTTTTTGTGTTTAGGATCTAAAACTAAACAAAATAAATCTTTATTTTCTTTAGTTTTCTTTCTTAATGTTTTAGATAATGAAAATAAATCTTTAGCTTCTGCTTCAACTAAAGAAAATAAAGGTTTATTTTCTTTAGTTTCTAAAATGCTCAAATCCACCACAACAACATCCACCGCATCGAGCGAAGTACCACTCATCACGCCGATGAAGCGTCCGCTTAGGGGGTGTTTAGAATCCTGCGAAACCGCCCCATTACAGGGAATGGAGGTGTGCTTTGGTGTGTTTAGGGACGCTAACAGGCAAGCGTTCCAATGTTCGTAAAAGGTGGATGATGCCACGTTCGTTTGCCCTCATTAATGGGTCGACTAATATAGTTTTACAGCCCGCTCGTTGCCCCGACCACAAATCCGTGAGGGGTCTATCACCAACGACGGCAACGGTTTCAGGCGAAAGTTTGAGCCACGCAATGGCTTGTTTAATCATGCGAGTGCTAGGCTTGCGAGCCGGCCCTAAAACAGGCACATTCAGGAGATGTTCCGCCTGTTTAAGATAGGCGACATCCTTATTATTGCTCACCACGATATAGGGAAAACCAGCGTCCTGCATGGTTTGTAGCCATTGGGCGACGTATGCTTGCAATTGATGCGTATGAGGCGGCAAAAGCGTATTGTCTAAATCAAAAATAAGCCCTTTTACGCCTATGTTTTCGAGGTGTTCAGGCTTCAATTGGGTCAAATCACTAAAAATATAATCAGGTTTCAAAAACATCGACATTTCCTTTAGATATGATAGAAAGCATTGTGGGTTTGTCCCCCCTCCTAAAATTAGGAGAGGGTTCAATACCTACTCAAAGCTATACGCCTTCCACAATTGTTCCCCAAAACGTTGCCAGTTTCGGGTTTCCGCCATACGACGTGCCATTATTCTAGCACGCTTGGCTCGATTTGTCTCGGCTTGAGCCAACTTATGCAGGACGCTCGGTAATTTTGTGGGACGTTCAGGGTTGAAAAAGAAGCCTCCCTCTTTCGCTAAAACCTCAAACGACAGGCGTTTCGGCGCCACAATCGGCAGAGAATACGCCATGGCTTCCAAAATCGTGGGATAAAACGCCTTGCCTGTGGGCGTCACACAAAAGGCGAGGGCTTTGGGATAAAACATCGCCTTATTAAAAGCCGTAGAAGGCATCAACAGCACACGATCCCCCACAAACGAAAACAGCGGATGCCCCTTCACCACGGCTTCCACCGCTGAAAACGTGCCTGTGGTATAAAAAATCATCAAGCGACGCCGACCCTGTTTGGCAACCGCCGCACCGTTTTGCTTGATCAAATGGTACGCCAAGCGTTCGATGCCTTCACCTTCGCCGTCGGCTTCATCGGGTTCATACTCGTAAGCGTCCAACAAGGCGATAAACGCTAGGCTTAGCGTGCTTTCAAAGTCTTCATGTTCTTGGTCTCTAAGTGAAATAATGAGATATTCAGATGGCTTAATCGAATAAGTTTTAGTTTCTTTAGTTTCAGCGACTTTATCAGAAACTAAATATTTAGTTTCTTTATCTTCTTTAGCCTCGTCTTCAGATAAAGGAAATAAAGGTTTATTTTCTTTAGCTTCTTTGTATTTCTCTAAAACTAAATCTTTAGTTTCTTTAGCTTCGCCGATGCCTTCATCGTCTAGCAAAAAATGGTCTAAGCCTTGATCTTCGCCATCCTTAAAGTGAAGCACCACCTCAATTTCAGGATCATCCGCCAATTCAAGGAGTTCCTTAATATCGTCGCTCGACAACGTAAGGGTACTTTGCAAGGCTTCAAACGCCGATTCTAGTGTATTTTCCAACATTTCAACGACTTCATCAGACGCATTTTCGCTTGGTTCATACACTTTTTCAATCCACTGATGTCGCAAACACCACGACTGAAACGCCTTTTCAAGGCGCTCAGGTGCATCCGCAGACGCCCCTTGAGCCAGACTCGCAGACGCCCCTTGAGCCAGACTCGCAGGCATTTCCATCAACCAACACGGCGGCGCCACCGTGATCTGATCGTCTTCCAAGTGAGGCAGGCTCTCCCTGAGGGTATCGGCGGTTTCCGCATCCCACGTCACCAAGCGATGCCCCTCATTCACATAGCCGAGCTGTTGCTTTAAGAGGGCTTGCTTTTTCGAAAAATCACGAATCGACATACCTGTTTCCGCCATATTCAAGAGCGACAAATCCGCCACGGTGATGACATCCACAGTGTCGGCGTGTTCGGCGGAAATCGGCAAGCCTAGGCTATGCACCAGCGTGCGATGATCGTCGCTTTCCACAAAACGGTTCAATTCAAACAAGGTCGAGCGATGTTCCAAATAACGAGCGAGGGGGTAGAACTTGTCTCGCAGGGCGAAGGGGAGCTTTTCAACATCATTGTGCGACGACGCTTCAAGGGCGTAAACCGCCTGCCAAATGCCTTTTGCGACAGGCGAATCGACTAGGATTTCGTCAAGGCGTGAATCTTGATGCCTCCACTGGCGGATGAGCTTGGGGTGAAGCTGAAGCAGGGTGACAAAGCCTTGCACCGTGCGACTATTCCAGTAGACCTTGCCCATATTTTCAGGGTGTTGGCTATAGCGTTCG
>JAJTHC010000097.1 GCA_021299615.1 Vampirovibrionales bacterium | reverse complement strand
CTCTTACGACGTAGCAAAAGCCTCTTGGGAGGCTTGTCGACTCGTGGGGGTTTAAGCTACATGGATCTCACCCCCGACTTCATTCCGCCAATGATGCAAGTGATTCTTAACGATGCTGGCTTAAAACGAGTCGCCTTGCACGCTGAAACCGCCGATGCCGTGTTGAAAAAGCGATTGTCTCAAGCAGGCGTCAACATTGTGAGTGGGATTCAGGCTCTTTCCCCTCTCCTTGAAAAGGCAACCCGTATTACAGGCATCCAAGACGCTAACACCAAGACCATCTACACCGCCGATTTCTACATCGATGCCACCCCCGATGCGACTACAGCTCGTCAAACAGGCGTGCCGTCTCTGTTGGGTTTGGGAGGCGTTTTTGGGGACGATGATGCTGTGAACGCCTTAGGCGTGAGTCCTGTTTTTCGAGTCGATGGCTTGGATTACCGCATCTTACAAATAGCAGAAGAAGGCTTGCGTCACCGTTCGGATATGCCTGACTTGCTGGCTCGCCATATGCCGTGGTTGAGCGAAGATGAGCGTCACGCCTTGATTGAGCGTCCCACTTACGCCCCCGAAGAATCGGATTATCTCGATATTCTTAACAACGTCATTGGCGTGGCGTATCACCATTGGCGATACGGCGACAGCGTGGCGTATGAATCCGCTCCGTTTTGGGTGGATGGCTTTAATATCGCTCGATTAAGCGACGGCTCGCTAGGCTTTAACGGCCTAATTACTCGTATGCCTTTAGCAGAACAGGTCAAGGCGTCTGAAGAGGGGCAGGCTCCGACGCCTGACATGCAGACGGAGATGCAGGCTTTTGTGGACTTTCTGAAAGAAATGACGCAGGTAGACGATCTGCACTTGCTACCGCCAGAAGAGATTTACATCCGTCAAACCTATTTATTAGAAGCCCAAGCAAACATCACGGGGCAAGACCTGTTTTTGGGCGGTGTGGAGCCGTCCGAAAGTGTGGGAACCTTTAGTTATTGGCTGGATTTTCGGGGGGTGCATCCATGGAAGGCGTATGCGGACTTGCATCCCTTGCCTAAGCCTGTTTTTAATGTGGGCTTGAAGCCTCATTTCCCCAAGCAGATCGATAATTTAGCCTTTGTGGGACGCTCTAGTGGATTTAGTCCGTTGTCACAAGGGGCGTGTCGTATTGTGCAGTATGGATGCATCGTGGGCGAAGCTTTGGCTCATGCCGTGGCGATTGCCTTTCAACAGGGGGTGCATCCCCTTGCGGTGGAGCCTTCTACGGTGTACGAGGCTCAAGCGTCGCTGGCGGAGGCTTTAAACGTGGCGAATCCGCCACGTTCGGGGGGATTTTCGACGATAACGCAAGCTCTTGCTCACAGTGCCTTACTTGCTCGGGATGAGTCCATAATCATTTAAAACACTATACGTTTTTAAAACAGCGGTTTTGTGATGGCACGCACAAAATAAACTTGAAGACTTTTTAAGGGTTTATAAAGCCCTATTTTGATTTAAGGTAAAACTCATGATACCTCTCAACCGACTTCCTCTCCCTAATACAAATCCGATAGCTCGGCTTCTTAAGCCCAGCTATCCGAAACATATTCCTGTCGATTTTCAAAAAAAGTATTACCAAAATTTAATGGAAGAAAATGTTAAAGAGACGTTAGCAAAAAGTAATATATTAACCAAACTCAAACAAAAAATTCAATTATACTACCACATGCTCATGCAACACGTCATGCCGTATAAAGATTCAGAACAAGAACTTGTCAAACATTCCGAGCCAAATTTACTTATCAAAGGATTACCCTTGTCTGACGCTTATTTGAAAGAAGCGGAAAGTGAAAAGCAAGCAGCTTGGACTAATTTCCCCCAAGAAATGAAGGCATGGAAGCAAGCAGAGCTAAAACGCATTATTCATACCTACAATGCAAAACTTCCTAGCGATGTGAAGAGAATACCGTACGAAGAACGTGGGAAAAATGGGGAAATAAACTTTTTAATAAGACGCCCCGCTGGCAAGGATCATACCCAATTATATTTTACGAATATAGAAGGTGACGTTTTGAAACAGGCGGTTGTGCGAAATGACCAGTTGCCTGAAGTTGTTGTTGTGGATTCTTTTCTAGAGAAATCCCCCCAGTTTATAGCAACACATGGGGATCTTGTCGTTGCTTTCATTAAGAGATTTAATCCCTTTGTCAAGATTCTTAAGAAGAATGTGGAAATAAAAAGCGTCGATGAAGAGGGTAAGACTATTTACAGACTTCCAAATAGTAAAGGTGTAAAAGTCCTTCAATACATTTATAAAAAAACGCAACACCCAAGTGCGAATCCCCCTATTGCACTCAACTCTAGTGTAGGTGCTATGGGGTATTACGATAAAAAGCCTTCTTACGATGAGGTACTAAGTTTATGTCACCCTTTGCAAAGGACTCAACTTAAGTTACGACATAAGCTTATTGAAGAAGGGGTTCCGATTTATCAAGCTGCAGGCAACCAAGCTGCGAAAAATGAAGATGGAACTTGGATGTTTAAGTTAGAAGCTACCGTACCCAAGACTTATGTGGTGGGTGGGACAAAACGAGGGTCTCAAGAATTACACCCTGATACAAGTTCTGTAGAATATCTTACGCATACAGCTCCTTTTGAATACAAGGTTAGCTTTAATGAAACGGGCATCAATACCACAGGGGGAAATACTGATATAGATGGTGTCGATTTCACCTATGCACAACTGAGCCTAAATACGTCAGAAGCCATTCAGATTTATCAAGGTCATTTACCTTCGCTCATCGAGGGTACGTCGCTTGCAACGCCGTTTGTACTCGCACAGGAAACCTTGCGGGAAATCCCCCAATTTATTAGCGAACACGCCAATAAGTTGCCTCTACTACCGAAGGCTTTACTTGAACAAGCAAAGCGATTGGGGGTTCTTGATCGTTTAGAGGCAATGGGCTTTCGAGTTGATCTCGTTAAGCCAAAGCCTCCTGCCTTGCCCGTTCGGGATGAGGCGATACGTTTTTAAGATTCAGGTTGTGAATCGACTTGAAAGCAGTGAGCATCATCATCCCACGCAATAAACAGCACGTTTGGCTGGCAACACACTTGGCAGTCTTCGACATACGATTGCGTCATCCCCCCACTGGGGTCGACAAAAATGCTATTCGGCTGAAAGCAATAGGCACAGTAAAACGTTTCATCCATTGAAGGTACAGAGAAAGTCGGTTGTTTTTGGTAAAATAAGAGCATAACATTGTTTTGAGGACGTTCTTATGCACTTCGCCGACTACCTGCTCCAAGATGCCTGCCCCCAACACCGATTCCTTGAAGAAATGACCCAAAGT
>JAJTHC010000027.1 GCA_021299615.1 Vampirovibrionales bacterium | reverse complement strand
TTAATTGCATCGGCTAATTGCAAGCCAGATGCTTCAATAAGATTTACCAAAACCCTTCTGATAAAGAAGGGTTTTATCGTATATCGCTAAGTTTAGAGTTTTCTGTACAGTAGGCTAGACGAGGAGCCTAGATTATTTTGTGAAGAAGTGTAGATAGACCTACATGACTGAACAAAATAATCGTAGCGACAAAGTATAGACACTGTAGGGGAAATTATTTAACCGTTTAAATGGTATGAGATGGGGAAAAATCCACTGTTTAACTTTTTAAAAAACTATATTGGCCCAACGAAACGAGATCATCCACAAACTCATCTAACGACGCCCCTTCCCCTAAGGATGCCTTGACATACGCCAAGCCCTCTCTCGCTTTTTCAGATGCGGGTGACTGCGGATTCAAAAAGTCTAGCACGTCTTTTGCGAGTAGGGTTGGGGTGCATCCGCCTTGCAGACGTTCAGGTAAGATCGGGGCATGTTCAAACGGCACCAAAAGATTAGGCAAACCAATAAACGGCACCATAATGATCTGTTTCGCCACCATGGCACTAATCCAATCGACTTTATAAGCAATCACCATGGGCGTTTCGTACAAGGCGGCTTCTAAACTTGTCGTGCCAGACGCCCCCAAAACCACATCGCTTGCCGATAAAATGGCATGATTCGCATCCTTTAAAATCGTCAACTTGAGTTGAGGAAACGGCTTAAAGGCTTTTTTCACCGCTTTTTCGATGAAGGCATCGGATAAATTAGGGGCTTGTGCCATCACAATTTGCAAGCTTTGCCCTTTATCGTCCAAGGCTTCGTGTACTTTGGCTAAGGCTTGTGCAAAGACAGGCAACATTCGTTGGACTTCCCCCACTCGAGAACCAGGGAATAGTCCCAAAATAGGATGGCTGACCTCAAAATAGTGACGCACACAAAACTCATGTTTGCTCACGGGTGCAGGCAAACTGCGTGTCAACGGATGCCCCACAAATAAATGCGGGATGCCTGCATCCTGATACAAGTCATTTTCAAAGGGAAAAATCGTGTAAACCTTGGTGATAAAGGCTTCAATGCTTTTCATGCGTTGCGGACGACTTGCCCACAATTGAGGCGGAATGTAATAACGCAAGTCACAAAATCGTACAAGGATTCTCGCTAATTTTAAATGAAAGCCACTGTAGTCCATAAACAGAACACGATCGACTCGTTCTTCTGAAACAAAGTGTCTGATTTTTTGAGCCAACTGCCAATGCCCCCAAATGCCAGCAAGTGCCGCCGCAATGCCCCAACCCCCCATGCCGATCTCGTCATGGTGAGCCAGCAAGGTGGCGCCTGCATCTTGCAATTCATCATTGCCGACGGCAGTGATGCGTAGTTGAGGGTGACGAGCCAAAATCGCCTTCACCAAGTCCGCTGCATGATGAGCCGCCGACGGATCGCCTGTGCAAATCAGCAAATGTTCAATGGTTTCAAGGGAATCAGTGGACATAAGTCGATCCTTTTTCACATGTCGCGTCTTCTAATGAGGCAGGGGAAAGGGTTGCGTTTGTCTTGGTTTGACGTTGAGCCAAGCGTTCTCTCCACGGTTGAAGCCCTGCTTCGGTGACGGAAAGTAAGGTCATGCCATGCGTTTCGGCATAGGCTTTCATGCGATCGAATGAATCTAGAAACAAGGTCGACCCTGCTTCTGTAACCAAAATGTTTAAGCCGTTGTCTCGCATGGTTTTCAAGGTGCGTAAGCCCACAGCAGGCACATCAAAGCGATCGTCCTGAAAGGGTTTGGCGACTTTAGCCACGATGCCCCCTTGCTTGCGTTGAAGCTTGCCTGCTCGCTTCAAGCATTCATCGGTGCCTTCAATGGCTTCAATGGCAATCACCATGGTCTCATTCACGACCACCGTCTGCCCGACATCTAAAGCCGCCATGGCTTTTGCGGTGTCAAAGCCAAAGCAAATCCCTAGCCAATCGTCATCGCTCAATGGATGCCCTTCGGCTAAAATCCCTTCAGACTGAAACAAGTCTTGCATAAACTTCACTTGAGGCAAGGTTTCCATACCCAAGTACGCCAAGCCTTCGATAATATAGTGCATGACGGCATCGTCATTTTTACGAGGTATTTTTTGAAGCAGGCGTAAAGAAAGGCTATCCAAGTTCAGTTGCGTAAACAGCAACCATTTGTTGACCTTGCCTGCAAAGCACACATATTTAATACGATGCCCCCTAAAGATGTTCATCATGCGTCGTAATTGCCCTAAGTGATAGGGTTCCACGACATCCGCAAAGGACTTGTAGCGATCCATTTCTCGCCAATTTCCGCCAATCACAAAGACATGCACGGTGTAGCCTTGACGCTTGGCATCTTTCACAGCTTGCAAGGGAAGCGTCCCTTCTCCTGCGATGATGGCTAAATGCGAGGGATCCCCCTGCCAAGGTTCGACATCGGCAAGAAGCTCATTGAAGTTGTAGGAATAGGGCGTTTCGCTCATAAAATTCTTAGGAAATATCCGTCACTAGTTGAGTATATCTAAATAAGTATACCATGAAAAGCACGCCTATACTTGAAGTACGCCCTGTTCTTTCGCATAACGCTGTAAATAAAGCCCATAGGCACTTTTGCCCAAGGCATTCGCTTGCTTTTCTAGGGCATCGAGATCCAAAAAGCCTTGCTCATAGGCAATTTCTTCTAAGCACGCGATTTTAATGCCTGTACGCTCTTCAATGGCTTGCACAAATTGAGACGCCTGCAATAAAGACGCATGCGTACCCGTATCAAACCACGCCGAACCACGTCCCAAGACTTCCACATTCAACGTACCTGCTTCCAAGTACAGACGGTTCACATCGGTGATTTCAAACTCCCCACGAGCCGAAGGAGCCAAGCTTTTCGCATACGCGGGGGCTTCCTCATCAAAGAAGTACAAGCCTGTGACCGCCCACGAACTTTTCGGATGCTCAGGCTTTTCTTCAATCGACGTTGCCTTGCCTGTGGCATCCAACGTAACGATGCCGTAGCGTTGCGGATCGTCTACATGTGTCGCAAAGACGGTCGCCCCCTTGCTTTGCTGGTTGATGTGTTGAAGCTGCGTCGGCAAGGTTGCTCCGTAAAACAAGTTGTCGCCTAAGATCATGGCAGACGGATGCCCATCTAAGAAAGCCTCGCCAATGGTGAGGGCTTGCGCCAAACCCTTCGGCTCGGGCTGTTCGGCGTATTCTATGTGGATGCCATATGGCGATCCGTTACCCAACAATCGCTTGAAGAGGGGCAAATCGTGAGGCGTGCTAATCAGCAGAATATCTTGAATGCCTGCACTCATCAGCATCGAAAGGGGGTAGTAGATCATCGGCTTGTCCCAGACGGGGAGCAACTGCTTCGACACCGCCAGCGTACAAGGGTGCAAACGAGTCCCTGATCCACCTGCGAGAATAATGCCTTTACGTTTTTTCATGGAGATTTCCTTTTAGTCAAATTCAATTTAAGAACTCGCATTAAAATAAAGTTGTGGGGTCTATTTTAAATTGAAGCATATTCGCTGTTTTGCGTCCGCCATCTCCGCCTTTGCGTTGGCAGGTGACTCGTCCGATTTTGATATTGCCTTTTTCGGTAAATTGTACATCACCTTGAGCATAAAAATCGAGGACTTTATTGATTGGCTCAAGCACCCATTCTTCAATCGTGGTTTTGCGAACAACTAACATCCATTCTGCGGCAAATGTGCCTCGTCCTTTTAGAATATCAGAGAGAATTAACACCTTATGCGTGTTTAAGAAGTTCGACAACACGGTTTGTTCTTCTTCTGTAAACTCATCGATAAACATACGTCTTGCATCTTTGACATCCGTACGATAAGGAGGTAATTCACCTGTATAATGCTTTAAAAGCGTTTCGACTTCAGCAGGGATTTGCCAAAGTTCTACATATTTATGAACCCAGCGTTTGTCAATTTGGTTAAATCCTTTTTTGTTGGATACAAGCTTGACTTGAATGTTTTGAACATCCAACAAAGATTTCAACTTAATCGTCACCCTGACTTGAATATCCGCTTTAAAAGACCCTTTTATTTTTTCAGCCTGAACAAACTCAATGTCTTCAATTACATAATTCATTTTTTCAAGCCACGCTTGAGCGATTGTATTCGTTTCCCATGCGTTAAAGGTTTCAATGACATCGGTTTCATTTTGAAACCCTGCTCTCGCTGTTTGTGATCCTTTTGCTTGTTCTTTGGTATTAATTTCCATTCGTGGACTCCAAGCGTTTCGTTTCATTGGCTTGCATAATAGGCATTAACGCTTCGCCTAGGGCTTGAATCACAGGAATACTCATGGCATTGCCGACTTTAGAAAGTAAATCTGTATTGGCATAATCCGAAAGTCGTTCGATGTAGCTTTCTGAAAAGCCTTGCAAACGCATGGCTTCTTTGGCAGACAAGGCTCGTAATTGAGCGTCTTTCACATACAAAATGCCATGTCGACCTGTACGCAGTGTGGGGACTTTGTCTTGATAAAGGCGTAAGTCGCTTTGGCGTGTGTCCAACACCAAATAATCATGACGCAAGAGTTCTTCTAAGCTGTACTGCCCTTGATTGTATTTATTTTGAAGATAACGTAAAAACGTATCATACTTTGGTGTGTTTTCTTGAAGAATAAAGGAGACGTCGGTTTCTATTATGCAATCCTTTAAAGCACATGGAATTTCTCTATGTTGAGAAGGAAACACAAAACGCTGTACCTCTAAATCTCGACGAATCCCCACAAAGTAGATGCGTTCTCTGGATTGAGGCACGCCATAATCCAGACTATTTAAGACATGATAATGCACACTGTAGCCAGCGTCTTCAAGCGTAGCGATAATTTCTTTCAGAATAGCCCCCTGTTGAAGATTCACCAAGCCCTTGACGTTTTCTAAAATAAAATAGGGGATCTGCTTCGCTTTCAATAAACGCACCAAATGATAAATAATTTGCCCTCGATCATCATCTAAGCCTTTGCGTTTGCCTACAATGGAAAAGGTTTGACACGGAAATCCTGCGATCAGTAAATCACAAGAAGGCAACTGCTCGGCAGAAATAAGGGTTAAATCGCCTTGGTTGGGATGTTTTTCAGCGTGCAATTGTTCATATAGGTAAGTGGCACTTGCATCAATTTCGGAATACGCCACGCATTCAAAGCCTGCTTTTTCTAAGCCTAGACGTCCTGTACCAATGCCTGCACATAGATCGACAAAGCGATATTTTTTTAAAGGCTTCTTTGAAGCCAGCACTTGAAGTAAAGGAAGTGGTAAAAGTGTTTGTTGCATAATTTAAAGTATTTATTCTTTGATTTGATAAAATAGATTTAGGTAGTTATACCTAAGCGTTGGGTGTTGTAGGTGCTGTCTAAAATCAGTTGCCACCAGTCTTGACGAGTCAAATACCAGTCCACGGTTTTAGCCATGCCTGATTCAAAGCTTTCTTCAGGCACCCAGCCGAGTTCTCGCTGAATCTTCGACGCATCAATGGCATAGCGGAAGTCATGCCCTGGACGATCCGTGACAAAGCGGATCTGCGAGCGAAAGCTTGTGCCGTCGGCTTTGGGGCGTTGTTGATCCAACGTATCGCACAAGGTATGCACCACGTCCAAGTTCGTTTTTTCGTTATGCCCCCCGATGTTATACTTTTCCCCCACGATACCCGTTTGAAGCACGGTATACAGCCCCTTGACATGATCTTCCACATAGAGCCAGTCACGCACATTAGAACCGTCGCCATAGACAGGCAAGTCCTTGCCTTGCAAGGCATTGATGATGATAAGCGGAATCAGTTTTTCAGGGAAGTGATACGGTCCGTAATTGTTGGAACAATTCGTCATCAAGACAGGCAAGCCATAGGTGTGATGCCACGCTCTCACCAAAAAATCGGAGCTAGCTTTGCTGGCAGAATACGGCGAATTAGGGGCATACGGCGTTTCTTCCGTGAACAAGGCGTCTTTGCCGAGCGTGCCATAGACTTCATCCGTGGACACATGCAAGAAGCGAAACCCGCTTTGCTCTTCACGAGACAAGCCTTCGTAATAGGCACGGCTGGCTTCTAAAAGCGAAAACGTCCCGAGGATGTTCGTATCTAAAAAGACGGCAGGTCCGTCGATGGAGCGATCCACATGACTTTCAGCGGCGAGATGCATCACGCTGGTGGGTTGAAAGTCTTGAAACAAGGCGTTTAAAGCAGAGGTTTCGGTAATGTTCACTTGCTTAAACGTATAACAAGGCGACGACGCCACATCCGCCAAGCTATTAAGGTTGGCGGCGTAAGTGAGGGCATCGACGTTAAGGACGTGAGCTTCCGTGGACTGGATGAGATAACGTACGAGGGCGGATCCGATAAAGCCTGCTCCGCCAGTGACGAGTATACGTTGAGCTTGTGAAGAAGTGTTCATGTGAGTGTCCTCTAAAAGGGTTTTTGGGTTTAAAAGTAGGAAGCAGTGGCATCAAAGAAGGGAAGGGTTTCATCTTTGGGGGAAAGAATCGGGCGATTGCCGTCTAAATGCCAGTCGATGGCAAGCGTCGTATCGTTCCAACGAATTCCGCTGTCATGCGACGGCGTGTAAGGAGCGGTGGTTTTATAATGCACCAGCGTTTGAGCTTCTAGGGTGACAAAGCCATGAGCAAAACCTTCAGGCACATAGAGCTGCCGCTTGTTTTGAGCAGAAAGTTCGACGCCGTAAGCCTTGCCAAAGGTGGAAGAATCCTTTCGCAAATCAACGACAACATCCCAAATAGCCCCTTGCAAAACGGTGATGAACTTGCCTTGAGCGTAGGGAGCCTTTTGAAAATGTAAGCCTCTTAACACGCCTTTTTCAAGGGAAAGAGACGCATTGTCCTGCACGAAGGTCGGGAGTTCAGCAGGCATACGAGCTTGGTTGTAAAGTTCGGCAAAAAAGCCACGGTCGTCTTGAAAGCGAACGCCGTCCAGCAGTAATACGCCGTCTATATCATGGTCTAGCAGTGCTAAGGGCATGGTGGGAGTCCTTTCGTATCAACAGGTTTTAGTTTAGCATAAATAAAGAGACTGTATTCATAAAAACAGACGCTAGGATTTACTTTTAATCTTGCAACAAAACTAAAATATTGATACTTTACACATATGGATGTTGTTCTGTTCTTATTTTGCACTATGAAAGCATGATTTAATTCGTGTGAGTCAAACCTTTTTTACCTTGAACGGTCAAATTAGTGTAGGCTTTTTCGCTTTTGTTTTGCGGGAACGCCTTTCAGAATACACGATATGTTTACTTTTGTAACAATTAAAAAACAATCTTTCTAAATCTTCCTTTATTAGAGTGTTCGTTCTTATGTACACTTCAACCCTAAAGGAAAATATTTCGTGATCTCAAAAGTAGCCCCAACACCTGTTCCCCACCTAAAGAAAGTAATAAACCAACAAGTAAAAATGAACCTTCATCAACACGACCTCTCCCTGAAAGAAAAGGAGACACAACTTCATTTGCTACTGGGGTTAAATCTTTTGCTAAGTCAGCTAAATCACCCATTGAAGTAGCAGATGCTTCGCTTTTGGGTGACCCCATTGATACTTCTTCTGGGGACGTAAATTCTTCTGGAGATGTATTTGTAGGTGGAGATAATAATGCCCCCATCAATACAGGAAATGTTATCAACCTAGACCCAACTAGTCGAACTAGAAGATCTTCTAGTAACTTATCTGCCAATGTAAAAATTAGCTTTAGTAATAGGGGGTTAGAATATGCAGGAGTGAGACTAAATTATACGAGTTCGTCTAATACCAGTGCATCAAGAACAGGGGATAGCCAGGACAGTAAAAATGATGTCGCTGTTGGTTTTGAAATTGACTATACTCGAAAAGACGTGCCTGATGCTCCTAAAGTAGAAGGAGCTGATCGAAGTGGGCAAAATGTTTTACGATCCACCGAAGGCGGAGGCACCTTGAAATTTGCTTTTGACACGCCCTTAGACAAAGGTGATTCTGTGACCAAAGTGGTTGTGGGTTCTGGTGAGAGAATAGCGACGGCTGAAATCAAGCGTCCCGATGGTAGTACTTATGTCGAAACGGCTCGACTAAGTTCAAAATCTTAAAAGGAAAGATCACTCATGGGTTTTAACGACACAAACGAGACACGCCTTCTATTTGGCATAAATGCCACATGGGGTGGTTCAAAACCGTCTAAAATCAATGCGAATGTCGGTGTTCAGACACGCAACGTTGGCTTAGAAATAGACTATGACTTTACAGATAAGAAAAAACCTAAAAAACCTTTACCTACTATGGGTTTAGATAGATCAGACAAACATTTTATCTTTGCGGAAGAAGGTGATAATCCTTATCGATTTCCTTTGGATGATTCCAATGCAGTCGATCCTAAAAACCCTAAATCCGTCGCAAAAGCTGAAAAACAAAAAGTTCGTTTTTGGAAGTATAAGGAAGGTCAACAAATGCCTCCACCCAAAGACAGCGATCCGTTTAAGAATCCTGAAAGATATACAGAATATCTCGGTGAAGAGCTTAGCTAAAGGAAGATAAGCTAGTTTTCATGTATAATAGATACAGATATTTAAAAATATGAATAAAGTCTATACACATGATACATTCGAAAGCTGAAACACTTGAAAGTCCTGAAGAAAATGTCGTCTTGTTTCCCCAAACACGACGCTTCTTAGGCTGGTGCTTAGAACCCCTACGAAGCATACTTGAAACGGTCGGCTTTGCCACCATCGACGGCAGGCGGATGCTTCGCTTCATGGGCAAAGGACATTGGGGCATGCGTCACATTTTCGACCGCCTCGCCTTTGTGGGGCTTGACACCATGCCCATGGCGTTATTGCTCACAGGCACACTCGGTTCTGTGCTTTCCATGCAGGTGGCTCCTGATATGGCGGAACAAGGCGGATCCGCCTTTGTGGGGGGACTCGTGGCGGTGGCGATGGTGCGTGAACTCGGGCCTGTTATGACAGGCTTTGCTGTGATTGCCATGGCAGGCTCCGCCTTTGCCGCTGAAATCACCGTGATGAAAAGTAATAACCAGCTCGATGCCTTGAAAGTCTTACATGTCGATGTCGTGCGTTACTTGATGATTCCTCGTGTGGTAGCGACCATGATTGCCTTGCCCTTTTTAACGTTAATTGGCACGACGCTAGGCATTCTAGGGGGAATGTACACGGCTCACATGATTGCAGGTATTCCTTTTACGGCGTACTTGGATTCCGTGTGTACCTTTATTGAAATGCGAGACATCGGCGTGATGTTTATTAAATCACTTATTTTTGCAGGCATGATTGGTTTATTGTGTTGTAGTGTAGGTTTCACCTCAAGCCGTGCCAGTAATGAATCCGCCAAATCGGTGACCAAAGCCGTCGTGTGGAGCTTTATCACCATGGCGTTTTTGGACTATCTCATCACAACACTATTTTATTAGGGCTTCCTTCAAGAAATCTGTAACAATTTATGCAAAACGTCTTGACGCCCTTTTTTTAAGGTATAATAAGACCATTCCTTCCCTGCAATCCACACAATAAAAAGGACAACCCCTCCCATGATGGCAAAAAATAGCACCCCTGTTGAAGCCGCCGTTGATTTAAGCGGTTCTGATTATGAAGCACGCAAACAAGCCTTGGCGTTTACCTTAGACAAAATCGAAAAAGATTTTGGTAAAGGTTCTATTATGCGATTGGGTGAACGCCCGAATGTAAACATTGACGTCATCCCTACAGGGGCCTTGTCACTAGACTTGGCACTTGGGGTGGGCGGTATCCCTCGTGGACGCATCGTGGAAATCTACGGGCCTGAATCTAGCGGAAAAACCACGTTGACCTTGAACTTGATTGCTCAAGCCCAAAAAAAAGGAGGCATCGCCGCCTTTGTGGATGCGGAACATGCCCTAGATCCTATTTACGCCCGAAAATTAGGCGTTAATATCGATGAATTGCTTATTTCACAACCCGATACAGGCGAGCAAGCCCTCGAAATCACCGAGCAGTTGGTGCGTTCTGGTGCGATCGATGTGGTCGTTGTCGATTCAGTAGCAGCGTTGGTGCCGAAAGCGGAAATTGAAGGCGATATGGGTGATGCTCACATGGGTTTACAAGCTCGTTTGATGTCTCAAGCCTTGCGTAAATTGACCGCCGTTGTCGGAAAAACACGCACCACGGTTATATTCATTAACCAGTTACGTCAAAAAATCGGCGTTTACATGGGCAATCCCGAAACCACAACAGGTGGTAATGCCTTGAAGTTTTACTGTTCCTTGCGTATGGATATTCGCCGTATTGAAATCTTGAAAAAAGATGGCGTTGAATATGGCAACCGTGTAAAATGTAAAATCGTCAAAAATAAGGTGGCTCCTCCGTTTCGTATTGCTGAATTTGATATTTTGTACGGCAAAGGCATCAGTGTGGAAGGTTCTGTGATTGATGTTGCCACTGAAATGGGCATTGTCAAAAAATCAGGCACATGGTTCAGTTACGGCGAAACCCGTTTAGGGCAAGGTCGTGAAAAAGCACGTGACTTCATCATCGAAAACCCTGCTATGATGGCTGAAATTGATCAAAAGGTGCGTGATCGCATTCAAGCGGATCGTAACGCCCTAGATGCCGTTGATGTCATTGGCGGAGCCAGCGTCGGTGATGTAGAAATTGCGGAATCTGACTTGTTGCCTTTAGGTTAGAATGTCATGAAAACGCCTTCATCGGAACAGATTGTGGTAACACTACAAGCCTTAATGCTGAAGGGGTCTGAAGATCTTTATACACGTCTTAATCAAGCCCGAAACTGGTTCAATACGAACGTTTCGGGCTTTGAGATTTATTTGGAAGATGAGTGGGACGTTTATGAAGAAGGTCAAACGTGGTTTGATTATAATCTACGAAGTCTAAAAAGCAAAGATGAATTGCCCCCTTTGGCAAGCGACGTGTATTTAAATCATCGGGATGAAATGGGCGTCTGGCATTTGGGGGACTATCAGTCGTCTCACTTACGCTTGCAAGATTGGGGACGTATCCAGCATTTCTTAGAAACGCATTGTGATCGTGTGTCTTAATACCAATTAAACGATTAAATAGCGTCTGGCGTCTTCGTTGTCGCTACGATTATTTTGTTCTATTATGTAGGTCTGTCTACACGCCCTCACAAAATAATCTAGGCTCCTCGTCTAGCCTATTGTACGGAAAACTCTTTAAAACACTATAGCTTTTGCAGAATTTCTAAAAAAGAAAATCCCTAGATGCCATAGCATCCAGGGTGGGGTAAAAAGGTCAACGTTTGCATACAGATATTTAAAATCATCACGCTTGAATTACTGTGTCTCAAGCCGAATGATTGATCTGTATACGTTTATGATAATTTATTTATATGACGTTTGTTAGGCGGTCCAAGTTTGGCCAACAAATGCTTGACGGCATCGTTCATTTGACAACCTTGCGTCGATTCTGAAAAGAAGTTTTGATAATAACACCCTGAACAATCGGCATTGCGAACAAAGCAAGAAACCGCCGAGGGTGACCACTGGCGGTAAGGACCAACGCTATCTTCATCGCTTTCAGCGATTAAGTTGGCATCAATAATATGGTCATGCCACTTGATTAGATTTTCAAGATTCAAATGCGGATATTGCACCTTTAACGCTCGAATGGATTGAGCGGTTACCGAAGCAGAAACAGCTACAAGAGCAGGGTGAGACTTTAATTCTTCAGTGGACTGTAACTGGACACGAGGTTCTTCAAGTGCGAGGGTTGCAGAGGCCATTGTGTGATTTCCCTTAAAAGCAAAACGATGATATAATAACAATAACGTCTAAAGAACGTCTATTTTAGACGATTTCAAACAATTGAATGCAGAGCTGGAAAAATTCCCAAAAATTAAAATGCTTTTAGAAAAGCAATGTCACATTTAAGCTCAACACGTGTGAAATGTTGTTTTCTTAATGTAATGTTAACATACTACAACTTTTCTCTTCGTTTGTAAAGTACCTTTCCAAAACATTCACCTTTAGGCTAATATACAGGGCAAATCCTTGCCAAATGGGGATGTTTTAAAAAAAGCAAAGAAGCCTCCCCTATGTATAGGAATTTATGTAACAAATTTGTTAAGCATCCTGATCTAAAAACCGTTGTGTGGATCTTACCTTGTTTAGATTTTGAAATCGTCCACGAACTTCAAAAAAAGATTCTACAAGATAAAATAGCCAACGCAGCGTTTCCTGATGTGTTATTGCTGACGTCGCATCCAGCGTGTTACACCTTAGGACGTGCTTCTTCTCAAATTGAAAAAGAACATCACTATCCCTTTCCTGTTTTTGAAATCGAACGGGGAGGACATTTAACGTTTCATCATCCCGAACAAGTGATTTTATATCCGCTGATCACGCTCAAAACGCCCGACGTTCACGCTCATTTAAAACGTGTTCTTAATTGGGGGCAGAACGCCTTAGCTCATCTCGGGATTGACAGCCTTTTAGACGGTCAAGGTTCTGGCTTGTGGTTAGATGAATCTAAGAAAGTGGCTTCGGTTGGGATTGCCATTAAGCGTTGGGTAAGCTACCACGGGCTTGCTATCAATGTTTCGGTGGATGAATCGATGTGGCAGGGACTGCCAACGGGGGTGCATCCTTGTGCGTTGCCCCATGCCGTGCCTACGAACTTATGTGACATTCGTCCCGCATTGATTCGTCAAGAAGTGGAACTCGCTTTAATTGAGGTTTTAAAAGAAGATGAGCGTTTGCATCCTATTCAATTTGAAAACATCCTAAGCTTTGACTGTACGTCCATAAAATAGTGTAATCTCACGCCAAATGTGAAGACAAGTCCACAAAACCTGCTATAGTATTTTAAATAATTTCCCCTACAGTGTCTATACTTTGTCGCTACGATCATTTTGTTCAGTCATGTAGGTCTATCTACACTTCTTCACAAAATAATCTAGGCTCCTCGTCTAGCCTACTGTACGGAAAACTCTTTAAAACACTATATTCTATAAGATGATCGTGAAAATACAGGTGCTTCTATGGGTGTTTCCCTTCAAAATGGATTTAAACTAGCCGTCGCTTTCCTACTGATACTCCTGTTATGGGGATTCTTTAGTTGGCATTATATTTTTGTGCATGATTCTTTCCCTCGTCATCTTAGTGTCTTAACAAAATCACCGCAAGCGTTTTTGGGCAATCCACCTGCGTGGCTGAATCAAAGCTGGAAGAGCTACAAAGCTCGCTTTATTCAAGCGGACGGCAGAGTCAAAGATTTTTATAACAATAACGCCACCACCAGCGAAGGGCAAAGCTATGCCCTCCAACAAGCCGTTTGGCTCAACGACAAAGCCTCCTTCGACACCCTCTGGCATTGGACTCGGGACAACCTGCAAGTTCAAAAAGAGCATAAGCTCTTTTCGTGGAAGTGGGGTGAAGATCCCAAAACCAAGATATGGTGCGTGCTAGATGCCAGCGTCGCTGCGGATGCCGACCAAGACATCGCCTTTGCCTTGCTTATGGCTCACGAGCGGTGGAACGATCCGAACTATAAAAAAGAAGCCTTGCGTATTTTAAATGATATTTGGAAACACGAAGTCACCGAATCCGCCTTAGGACCTGTTCTTTTACCAGGGAATTGGCATCGCTTTGAAGCCAAGATCCCTGATGTGGTTTTGGTGAATCCGTCGTATTTGTCGCCTGCCTTGTACCGAGTCTTTGCCCAAGTGGACAAAACGCATCCGTGGGAAAAGCTTGTGAGCAGTAGTTATCAAATCTGGGATGCCTCCTTTAAGTTAAGTAAACGAGGCTTACCCCCTGATTGGGTGTGGCTGGCTCGTACAAAAGGCGAGGTCTACGCCAAGCAAGACGACAAAGATTTTAAAGGCATGACCAGTCAATACGGCTATGAAGCGTGTCGATTGCCGTGGCGTTTGTATCAAGATGTGGCGATTAGTCGGGCGTACAAGTGGAAGAATCCCACGGGCGAAGCCTTGTTGAAGGGATTAAATCAAAGTTTAGATCAAGGTTTCCCCGAAGTCACGAGCCTAGACGGCGTCAAAGTACAAGACTTCGGCTCAAAAGCTCGAGAAGCAGGCTTTTGGCCCTTGCTGATTTTGAATCATTCCCCCTTGTACGAAACCTATGCTTCGCATTATAATTGGCAAGACGCCCTTAAAAGCGACGATTACTATGCACGCAATTGGTTATGGTTTGCGGTGTGGTTACAGGTGTTTCAACAAACGCAGTTACAGCATTTAGAAGCCACGCACAATACCCCGCCTGACTTGTTGCCGTTACTCACCCATTCTTTAGATGTTGATTGAATAAATAGAGAGACCCCCCTTGCGATGAAATTGCCCCATACCGCAGAAGAATTATTGTTTCAAGTGCATCACGGCGTGATGCTGTCTCGGGTGGACAATTTTATTCTACCCTTTCAGGTCGGGATTTTGCCGAAGGAAATCGGCATGACGCAACGCTTACGCTTTAATGTTCGGGTGGCGTCTAAAGAAATGGGGCGTGTGGGCGAAAACTTGCAATTAAGCTTTGACTATCGCTTGATTGTGGAAACGCTGGAGATTTTGTCGAAAGCCAAACACGTGCCGTTATTGGAAGAAATCGCCGAAGAGCTGGCAGGGGTGGTGTTGTCGCATCCTTTGGGCTTGGGCTTGTGGGTGCGGATCGAAAAGCTGGATCTGCTCCCCAACGCCGAAAGCATCGGCATTGAGCGGGTGTTCATCAGACATTAGGCTTTTTTAGATTTGTTTAAATCGGGCAAATAGGCGACAGGATTTTCAGCCTTGCCTGCTGTATTACGAACTTCAAAGTGCAAGTGAGGTCCTGTTGAAGCGCCTGTACTACCTACGGATCCTATAACTTGCCCTTGTGTTACTTTGGTACCCACGGCAAGAGGAGACTTGTCCTTCATGTGACCATAACGAGTACTTTTTCCATTGGGATGTTTAATTTCAATCCAATTCCCATAGCCTTTCGCTTCAAAGGCGTTAATGGTGACTTCACCGTCGGCGGCGGCTTGAATAGCTGTTCCCATAGGAGCTGCTAAATCTTGTCCGTTGTGCATTTTTTGCCCACCATGAACGGGGTGATTTCGCATGCCAAATCCTGATGTAGACTTACCTGAAGGTAAAGGATTAATAAAGCCTCCATTGCCTGAAGCTCCTCCCCCTGTGGGATTCGTAGCAGGCATGGCAGGCGGTGGAGACGTCGCTGCTTGAGCAGGTGCCCCTGTCACAAATTGCGTGGCACTTCGAGCCGTATTCGCAATGAGTTGACTGGCTTCATTCCACGCATTCGCTACAAAGCCTTTAACTTGGTCAACCGTACTCACATTTTCAGACGCAGGCATCGATGCACTACGAGGCATCACGGTGGGCGAATTTGCGGGACTTGTTACACTGGGTTGTGAAGCATTGGCTTGATTAGCAGGCAAAGCAGAAATATATTGTTGTTGCATGAGCTTTTGAGCCTCTTGAAGTTCTTTGGCTTTTTGAGCCTGCTCGTTTTGTTGGGCAGTGGCTTGCATACCTGCTGTAAGGTAGTTTGTATCATTTAAAAGCTGATTAACATCCGAACCCATACCACTCGGCGGACTTTGTGCCGTTGCTTGATTTTGCCCTGTCGATGGAACAGGCATTGGTTGTCTATTTGGGATGCTCAAATTGGTTGAAATCACAGATATTGTCCTACGCCGATGTCTCTATAAATGTCGTCACTAGCATAAAACCCAAAAGCCGTCTTCTTTGTGCTATCTATTTTTATTAAAACAGACAATAAGATTCTTATCCCTTCTCCCACAGGGAGAAGGCTAGGATGAGGGAAGTGCCAGACGCTATTGAATCGTTTAATTGGTATCATTCGTGTTTTAAATAGCGTCTGGCGTCTTCGTTGTCGCTACGATTTTTTTGTTCTGTTATGTAGGTCTGTCTACACGCCCTCACAAAATAATCTAGGCTCCTAGTCTAGCCTACTGTATAGAAAAATCTAAATTCAGCTATGTAAGAAGAAAAGCATAACACAAAAAAATCTGTTTCTGTTTTTATGAAGATGTGTATGCTAGACTTGGCATGAACTATGTTGAAAGAGACTTTTCTCCATGCTTGACAAAATTAGACCCGCAACTAACTATACAAATCTAAGCCAAGTCGTCACCCAGCGGACGGCGATTGAAACACGCCAAGCCTTTGAAGAAGAACAACGGCAAAAATTTGCTTCTCGAAAAGCACCCCTTGCGACTTTTGACATTCATACCACGTCTGGCACCATAGCCGCCGTTTTAGCTATGCTTGCAGGCGTGGGACTCAGAATAAATGAACGCCATAAGTTTATTCAGCTTTTAAAACATGTGTTAAGTGAAGAAGACAAACATCCATCGGGTAGCGCCTTTATTGGCTATGCTAGGCAAGACCTCAAAGACGCTACCTCTTTTATGGGACGCCTTGCCTATGGCTATAACCTTCTTGCCGCTGGTGTCGTTCCTGGCATGGGGGTAGGGGTTATCGTTAATGGATTGGACTATTTATGGGCGGAATATCGTGGGAAACATGAAAAGAAGGTCATTAAATAAGCGTAAATAAAAAATGTAAGTAAAAAAATGTAACGGCTTTTGTAGAATATAATGTGCTTCATCGATAGAACAGTTAAGTCCCCCCCTCTTTATTCTAGGAATCCTTCGTATGGCTACATCTAAACAACACGGGTTTTCGGAACATTTTATAGGCTTTGTACTTGGTATTTTTTTTACAGGCTTTTGTGTGTTAGCCTATACGCAACTCTATAAGCCTCAACAAGCCGAACAAGGTCATAAAAAACTGGCTCCTACGGTCGTTGCGTTGGATGATCAAATCAAAATTCCCTTTATTGAAAACGTCAAAACCAAGCCAAATGCCTTTTCTGAACATTCTAGCAAAGCCATGGCTTATGTCGGCACGTCGACAGGCTTAGGCACGCCTCGACTAAGTGTGCAACGCAAAATGGCGGAATTGGCTTACCAAGCTCACGAATCAAAATTGCAGACCCCTTACAACCTTGGCTCTTACGGCTGTGCCGCCGCCATTTGGGAATATGTCACAAAGCCTGCCTTAAAGCAGGCGTATCCTGAAACGACGGCGAAGATCCCCTATGCCTTGACGCATACCCAAAGCTTCTTGGATTTTTACAAGAAGCAGAAGCTCGGCAAGTTGACGGTCATACTTGCTCCTGATTTAAGCCCTGAAAAAACGCCTCCTGGTACGGTTTTGATTGGTATTAAAAAAGGCACAGGCGATCACCACATGCTTGTGGCGGTAGATGTCGACTGGGGTACGGTGAAGAATCCTAGCACAGGGGCTTCTGTAAGAGTTGCCAAAGACGGCTTGACGGATGCGTATGCGGGCAATACAGGCTTGCCACAATTTGGTAAACCCCACTTCCGTATTCAAGAGTTTGCGGAGCATTTGGGCTTTTTAAACCAGCATCACGGAGCAATCAACAGCGATTCCGAAAGCAATTACTACGATCGCTTTTATGTGATGACCTTTGCTCCGTAGAAATCTATGAAACTTTTTGATATTATTAGGTATAGTCAAGTTTATAATTTTCTGTATAGTGTCTCTTCGTTGTCGCTACGATTTTCGATGTGCTTATGTACACTTCTGTACATCTCACACATCTGCGAGTCTAGGCTCCTAAGAAGAGATTTACAAAACTCCTTCAACGGCTGTATCTTTTCTTTGGCAGGATTCTATATAATAAGTAAGAACTGTTAAGGAAACGCCATGACAAACGACGCCCTCTTGCAAAACATCGAAATCCCCAACCGACAACGCCACCACGATGTCGCCTTTGGGCGTGTCGTCAAAACCATTGGCTTAATGATAGAATCCCAAGGCCCGAATGCCAAGCTCGGTGATATTTGCGAAATTGAACAAGCAGGCAGTCGCATCGATCCCATTCTAAGCGAAGTCGTGGGCTTTAAAGACGGTCACTTGCTTTTGATGCCGCTTGGCTCGATGCAAGCCTTGCATCCCGGAGCGAGAGTTTGGAACACAGGCGAACCCTTTAAAGTCGGCGTGGGACCTCACTTGCTTGGGCATGTCTTGGACGGTCTAGGCAATCCCATGAATCCTGAAACCAGCTTACCTAAAGCATCCATTGAATACAACGCTTCCGCCATACCGCCGAATCCCTTGTACCGCAAAGAAATCGACGAGATCTTACCCACAGGCATAAAAGCGTGGGACAGCACCTTAACCCTCGGCTACGGTCAGCGAGTCGGTGTTTTTGCAGGCAGTGGCGTGGGAAAAAGCACCACGCTCGGGATGCTGGCTCGTAATGCCAAGGCGGATCTCAACGTGATTGCACTCATTGGCGAACGGGGTCGTGAAGTCAAGGAGTTTATTCAGCATTCACTAGGTGAAGAAGGCATTAAGCGAAGCGTGCTAGTGGTCGCCACTGCCGAAGCCCCAGCCTTGGTTAAAATAAAAGCTGGACTCGTGGCAACTGCCATTGCCGAATACTTCAGAGATGAAGGCAAACAAGTGCTATTGATGATGGACAGCGTGACTCGTATTGCCATGGCATTACGAGAAGTCGGCTTGGCAGCGGGGGAGCCTCCTGCGACGCGGGGGTATCCGCCCAGTGTGTATGCCTTCATGCCGAAATTGCTCGAACGCACAGGCATGGGCGAAAAAGGAAGCATTACAGGGATTTACACGGTTTTGGTGGAAGGCGACGACTTCAACGAACCCATTGCCGATTTAACCCGTGGTTTGTTGGACGGTCACGTCGTTTTGTCTCGTGATTTGGCTCAACGCAACCATTTCCCTTCGATTGATGTGGGGGCATCCGTCAGTCGTTTGTTCACGATCTTGGCTGGTACGGAACATCAGGCGTTGGCGAGTGAAGCCCGTCGGTTGCTGGCGACGTATCAGCAAAATGAAGACTTGCTTTCGGTGGGGGCGTATGTGGCTGGGCAGAATGCGGCGTTGGATCGTGCGGTGAAATTGCATGATCCGCTCATGGATTTTTTACGCCAAGGCATTCAAGACAACGTCCCTTTTGAGGAGGCGTTGGAACAGTTGAAGTCTATACTTGCGGTTAGATAAAGCTACAAAAAGACAAGACGTCATGTTGAACATAGCGAAACATCTCCCAAACCGTAAAGGCTAGGAGATCCTTCGTTTCACTCAGGATGAGGGTTTCCCCTTTCGCAGAACTTTCTATATAGTGTTTTAAATAATTTCCCCTACGGTGTCTATACTTTGTCGCTACGATTATTTTGTTCAGTCATGTAGGTCTATCTACACTTCTTCACAAAATAATCTAGGCTCCTCGTCTAGCCTACTGTCTGGAAAACTCTTTAAAACACTATAGCGTCCTTCATTTATGGGAAAATTGGGCGTTAAATAAAGTGAGTCGTCTGAAATAGGCTAGAATAGCGTTAATTCAAAATAAAGGAACACTTGCCATGAAGTATCGCTTTGAACGCTTGAAAGAACGCCTTAATCAAGCCGAACAAACCCACCGCCCTTTACTTGATTTGCCAAGCACATCGCCCACCCTTGAACGTATTAAATCACGTTTAAATTCATCTAAAACAAATTTTACCATCTCAGCCACATCGGGTGAATCAATATCCGATTTAGCTGAAGAAGAAAAAAACGAGACAAAAAATCAGAAGGATGCTAGAATTAGTGGAATAGTCCCCCATGATGTTTTACTTGAAGCACATGAAGCAAAAATATCTGCATATTCCGATGATTCTATAGGAGCTTTACCCATGTCCCCCAGCTATAACGATCTTTCTGAAGCCCCCTCTCTTGAAGGCATTCAAAACATTGACTTAGATGACGCACTTCTTGATTCTGTTTACAATAATGACGTTAGCGATGAACGTATTGCTGAAAACATTTCAACCGCCATTAATTTTAGTCCCTTAGATGCTGAAGTGGCTCAATCCAGCTATACGGAAGTGGTGGCTCGTAAACCTCAATTGTCCTTAAATCACTTGGCAGAACCCAAGCCGATTTATGACACTGAATACACCAATAATGTGCGTACCTTAATTACACTTGTCAATAACTTGCCTGAAGGCGTAACCAAACAAACAGGGGCTCAAATCATTCGCTTGACCATGGAAGCCATGGGTATTGCCATGGAAGAAGTGCTTTCTGAAGCCCAAGCGGCTCAATCTGAAATGTTGGAAGCCGTGCGTGGCAACATTAAAAAGATTGAAGAATACAAAACCGTGATTCGCAAGCTAGAATCCGATATTAAGCATTATCAAGGCAAAGCCAACGAACTTTCTGAAATCATCGATTTGTTCATTTTGTCCAGCTCTTCAAAGGCATCAGATTCGATTTAATCAATTTTTAGCGTGATTAAATATATAACCCCCTGTATAATGTCTTGTATAATTTATACCTTTGGCATATTATACTTCTGTACTTGATATTTTACATGGAGAGCATTGTGGCATGAAACGTTTTTTGTGGTTGGCATTATTAGCACTTGGCTTAGGCACAAAGCGTCATTGGCATATCTTGTTTGCCATTGTGGCAGGGGCTAGCTTGGGTTT
Organism: Vampirovibrionales bacterium; assembly: GCA_021299615.1. Lineage (GTDB taxonomy): Bacteria > Cyanobacteriota > Vampirovibrionia > Vampirovibrionales > JAJTHC01 > JAJTHC01. The sequence continues at coordinate 4,113 of JAJTHC010000027.1, read as the reverse complement.
GGCGTTAAGCGATCCGAAGTTTCATGTATTTTATTCCATTTTTGATACCATTGGGCAGGTCTTCATTCGCTTGATTGGTATGCTGGTTGTGCCGATCGTGGTCAGTTCCCTTGTTGTGGGCGTCACGAGCGTGAGTGATGGTCGCTCCTTAGGTCGCTTCGGCGGTCGAGTCTTGGGTTGGTTCGTCATTATGATGACGCTTTCCGCCTTGATTGCTCTAGGGCTTGGGCAGTTTTTGCATCCAGGTGAATATCTCAAAACGCTGATGCAAGATCCAACATCCGCTTTAGCGAGCATGTCGCACCGCCCCCCTGTCGATGTCAGCCACATCACGGCAAATGCTTACAGTTTAAAAGAACTCTTTCTCAACTTGATTCCCAAAAACCCCATGGAAGCCTTGGCAAAAGCCGAAATGGTGCCGTTGGTCTTGTTTACGATTTTCTTTGCCAGTGCCTTGTCGAAAGTGGGTGAAGCGGGGCGTCCTGTGATTGCCTTTTTTGAATCCATTTTCGCCACCACCATGAAACTAACCGATTGGGTGTTCATCCTGGCCGTTCCTGGTGTGTTTAGTTTGACTTATATTTCAGTAGCCAAAGCAGGGCCACAAATCTTCCAGATTTTAGCCCCTTACACGCTTGTGGTTGTCATGGGCTTGTTGATTCAAACCTTTATTTTAATTCCGATTTTGCTAAAAACTGTGGCGAAAGTGAACTTCCTACAATTCTATCGAGCCATTAGTGAAGCGATTATGGTTTCCTTCGGGACGGCATCCAGCTCCGCAACTTTGCCTGTGTCGATTGCCTGTTGCGAAAATCGTGTGGGTGTGAGCCATCAAGTCGCTAGTTTTGTTTTACCCACAGGTGCCAGCATCAACAAAACAGGAACGACCCTTTTTGAAGTTATCGCTGTTTTATTCCTCGCTCAAGCCTTTGGGCTTGAACTCACCTTGTGGACTCAAGTTCTCATCGTGGTCTTTTCGATTTTGGCGTCTATTGCGACCCCTGGTGTGCCGAGTGCAGGCTTAATCACCATGGCGATTGTCATCAATTCTATTGGCGAAGGTTTTACGCCTTTATTTGGAGGCATCGCTCTACTTTGGCCGATTGACCGCATTTTAGATATGTTGCGAACCGCCATTAACGTGATTTCCAGTTGCACGGTGGCGACGCTTGTTTCCGCTCAAGAAGGTGATCTCAATTATGATGTCATTAACGGTTCCGATGAGTGGGAAAATGTCATTCAAATGGAAAACAACTAGTCTTTAGTTTATTTAGCTTCTTTAGTTTTGAATCTTTAGTTTCTTTAGTTTCTTTAGTTTCTTTAGTCTGCAATCTTTAGTTTGTTTAGTTTCTTTAGTTTTTCTCCATTGTTTAAACGACCGTTTTAGATAAAACTATTTTTATACCGATACTTCTTACGGTTCCCTAAAACTGTAGGAGGCTTTTCGTATGCTCATCGGTATGATTCAATCCGCCGCTAATAACGGCTTGGTGCATTATAACGCCCTTAATAGCGTTGTGAAAAACATGGCAAACTACACAACAACAGGCTATAAAGCGGAACGCTTTGATCTTTACCTCGACGGGGCCAACGCCTTAAAAGGCTCCCTGCAAACCGACACCACCGCAGGTATGCAAGAACTCACGCAAAACGAGTTTGATCTTGCCCTGAAAAATCCCAACGCCTACTTCATGGTGACTCGCCCAGACGGTTCACAAGCTTACACCAAAGACGGTCGCTTTCGCCTCAATCGAGACCGTATTTTGGTCACCCAAGAAGGCGACATTGTGGGGCAAGGCATCCAAATTCCGCAGGATTTCGGCAAGCTCATGGTGTCTCCCACAGGGGAAGTGAGCATCAAAAAAAAGGAAGACGGGTACAAAAAAGTTATCGGGCAGTTGAGCGTAGCACGGTTTGACAACCCTGCTGGACTCGTGAAAACCAGCCGTAACCAACTCTTACCGTCTGAAGAATCAGGCACGCCGACTTTGGAAGAAAAACCTCAAATCATGCAAGGCGCCTTGGAACGTTCCAATGTCGATTTATATGACGAAGTTCACAATTCCATGCGGATTAACGCAGGCGTTATTACCAATATGCGACTCGTCAAACTCATGGATGAGTTGCTTAATCAGGCGATCCGCATTAGACAGTAAGCTTTTAAAGGACTAAACCATGCAATTTTCAGGCATCAATATCGACGGAGCAGTGGCTCCTTTAAGTCAAAATCTTAGTAACCTTATCACCATGCAAAAGGCATCGGCGGACAATATCGCCAACGTCAACACGCCAGGATACAAGCCCAAGCACTACAAGTTTGAAACCTTTTTAGGGGCAGACAACAGCGTGATGGACACCAGCCTTTCCAGCCGTATGGGGGCAAGCCAGCTCCCCGATATGTTGAGTACCGAAGGCGACGGCACCGTCAATCTACAAAATGAATTGATGGACATGCAAAAGAACTTGATGTATTTCAACATGGTGTCAAAACGCCTAAGCACGGTGATTAACAATATCAAGACAGCCTCTAACGTTGGTAGGTAGTTTTTCGCTATAGACGTCTTTATAATTTTCTGTACAGGGTCTATACTTTGTCGCTACGATTATTTTGTTCAGTTATGTAGGTCTCACTACACGCCCTCACAAAATAATCTAGGCTCCTCGTCTAGCCACCTCTACAGAAAACTCTAAAGACGTCTATATATTGATTTTTTCTTAAAAACAATCACAAGTAATTAAAAAAAGTTATAATGGGGAAAAGTCTTTTAATTTTGTGAGGATTCCCCTATGTTCGACGTCAACCGATACGACCCTGAAGCCCAACGCTTGTTGCAAATCAGCCACGACATTGCCGTACAGTTTCGCCATAGCGAACTGGATGTAGAGCATCTTTTGCTGGCGTTGCTTGAGCATGGGCAGGGCATGAAGGCTCACCAAAGTCTCATCAAAAGCTTAGGTGGGCATTACCCCACCGTCATTGCTGAACTAGCCAAGAACCTTGCCAGTCGCCCACGATTGAATCATCCGATTGAATCGAATCTATATGTGTCGGCTCGCATTGCGTTGGTTCAAAATGTGGCGTGGAATATGGCGAATCAACAAGGAAAATCCCTTATTTCGCCTGAAGAGCTTTTACTTGCTTTGCTGGATGAAGGGGGGCTGGCATCCGCTTTATTACGACGTTCTGGCGTAACCGCCGTGAGTTTGACCGAAGGTTTGCACACACCCACCGCATCGGAAGAAGCTCAAAATGAACAAAGTGCCTTGCATAAATATGGGCATAATCTTACCGAAAAAGCACGGGCAGGCAAGTTGGATCCCGTCATTGGCAGGCAGGATGAAATCCGCCGTGTGATTCAAGTTTTAAGCCGTCGTACCAAAAACAACCCAGTACTCATTGGCGAACCGGGGGTCGGCAAAACGGCGATCGTCGAAGGGTTGGCTCAACGCATCATTAAAGGCGATGTGCCTGAAGGCTTGAAAGACAAGCAAGTCTTTTCGCTCGATATGGGGATGCTCTTGGCAGGGTCTAAGTATCGGGGCGAATTTGAAGAACGGCTCAAGGATGTTTTGAAAGAAGTGGAAGATTCTACTGGGCAAATTATTTTATTCATCGACGAATTGCACACCGTTGTGGGTGCAGGTGGCGGAGGCGATGGCGGTGCCATGGATGCCAGCAATCTGCTCAAACCCAAGTTGGCTCGTGGGGAATTGCGTTGCATTGGGGCAACCACCATTAACGAATATCGTAAATATATCGAAAAAGACGCTGCGTTAGAACGTCGCTTTCAACCCGTGCAAGTTCACGAACCGAGTGAAGAAGACACCATTAGTATTTTGAGAGGCTTAAAAGAAAAGTACGAATTGCATCACGGGGTGCGAATTAAGGATGCGGCACTAGTCGCTGCGGTGACGCTTTCCAAACGCTATATTCAAGACCGCTTCTTGCCTGATAAAGCCATTGATCTGATGGATGAAGCCGCCAGTCGCTTACGCACCGATATTGACAGCCTGCCTGAAGAGCTGGATGTCGTCAACCGTCAATTGCGACAACTGGAAATCGAGCAAGAAGCCTTGAAAAAAGAAGAAGACGTGTCGTCTAAAAAACGCTTG
>JAJTHC010000118.1 GCA_021299615.1 Vampirovibrionales bacterium | reverse complement strand
TTGGCGCTTGAAAAAGAAGGCTTAGCCAAATCCGTGTTGAGTGTGTTGAATTTGAACGATACGCCTGAACCGAATCTCACGGCATGGCGAGTCATGGTCGACAAAGTCAAAAACCCAACGCATCACGTGGATATTGCCATTGTCGGCAAATACACCCAGCTTTCGGATGCCTACCTGTCCGTCGTAGAATCCTTGTATCACGCAGGCATTGAACATGCCACAAAGGTCAAACTGCATTGGATTGATTCGGAACAATGTACGGATGACGCCACCATCGCCAGCTTGCTGGAAGGCAAAGACGGCGTGGTTATCCCTGGAGGCTTTGGTTCTCGTGGGATTGAGGGCAAAATCAACGTCGTGCGTTATGTGCGTGAACATCAAATTCCCTTGCTAGGTTTATGCGTAGGACTTCAATGCGTGGTGATTGAGTTTGCAAGACATATCGCCAATCTTCAAAACGCCAATAGCTATGAGTTTGACGAGCAGACGCCTCACCCTGTCATTGCCATGATGAACGAACAACGAGAAATCACGGAAAAAGGCGGCACCATGCGTTTAGGGCAGTATCCGTGCCACTTGATTAAGGGATCTAAAGCCTATGCGGCGTATGGCACCGAAGTGGTTATGGAACGGCATCGTCATCGATATGAGTTTAACAACAAATACCGTGAGCAGTTGGAAGGCTTGGGCTTGGTGATTTCAGGCACGTCGCCTGATCGTGAGCTGGTGGAAGTCGTCGAGCTGAAGGATCATCCGTTTTTTGTGGCGGTGCAGTATCACCCTGAGTTTAAGTCTCGTCCAAATCATCCGCATCCGTTATTTGCGGCATTTGTGGGCAAAGCCTTGGATGTCCAGCGTTTGGCGACGGCGAAAGAAGGCTCTACTACCGTTTATACCAATTCTTAGTTTAAGAAGGTATTGATTTTTAAAAAATGCTCAACTGAGCATCCTCTTCCGAAAGCCCCGTAAGGCTCGAACGACGTTGACGCAATTGCTGATTCGCCATTTTCTGCATATCATTCAAACGCCCTGTCGCCTGTTGCAAGACTCGAGCAGGCAAGCCCGCCATTTTAGCCACTTGGATCCCATAACTCTTTTGTGCAGCCCCTGCTTCCACCCGATGCAAAAAGACCAGCTCCCCATCTTGTTCGGCGACCACCATTCGCACATTTTGAATCAAGCTTGGGTGAGCCAACTCTAACACATTGAGTTCATGGTAATGCGTGGCAAATAAAGTTCTCGCCCCTACCGATTCCACTAAATGCTCCACGACGCTCCAAGCAATCGCTACACCGTCGTAAGTGCTGGTACCACGCCCGACTTCATCCAAAATCACCAGCGATTGAGCGGTCGCCGTATTTAAAATCTCAGCCGTTTCAGCCATTTCCACCATAAAAGTCGACTGCCCAGCGGAAACATTGTCCATCGCACCTATTCGGGTAAAAATGGCATCGACCAAGCCAATCATGGCGTGAGTCGCAGGCACAAAGCATCCGATGTGTGCCATTAACACGCATAAGGCGACTTGACGCATATACGTTGATTTGCCTGCCATGTTCGGACCTGTAATGATTTCCACTTGCGGAAACGGTGAACTTTTATCCGTCGATTGTCCTGCTAAAGCCGTATTATTTGGAACAAAACGCCCCTTGGGTAACTGCTGTTCAATCACAGGGTGACGCACCTGCTGAAGCTCCAAAATAGGGGCTTGCACCAAGTGAGGGCGGTTGTATCCGTGGGTTTGAGCCACTTCCGCAAAGGATTGCAAGACATCCAAGCACGCCAAGCGATGAGCCACTTCCTTAAAAACAGGGGCATACGCCAACAATTGCCGACGTAACTGTAAAAACAAATCGCTTTCCAGATGAAGCAAACGGTTTTGAGCATCCAGCACCGCTGATTCGTGGGCTTTGAGTTCAGGGGTCATAAAACGTGTCGCATTAGTGAGGCTTTGCTTTTGTTGATAGCGAGCAGGCACTTGCGACACACTGCCTTTGCTCACTTCAATAAAGTAGCCTGTGGCATTGGTGAACTGTACTTTGAGATGCTTAATGCCTGTGGCTTCACGTTCTTGAGCTTCATACGCGTCGATCCACTGGGCTTGATTCTGCACCAAATCACGCAATTCATCCAGCGTAGGGCTAAACGCAGGACGAATAATCCCGCCGTCTTTCAACATAATGGGCAAATCGTCTTGCAAGGCATTTTCCATTAACGCCAAAGCTTGAGCCAGTTCAGGGGGAAAGGCTTTCAAACGCTCCAAATAAAAAGCGGAACATCGCAAGACGGTCTGACTCAAGCGAGGCAAGACTTTCAAGGATTGCATCAACGCCCCCAAATCACGAGGGGTAGCCGACAAGTTCGCCAATCGAGTCGCCAAACGTTCCACATCATAAATATTAGGCAAGAGTTGACGCAACAACTGCCGTGTATGGGGTTGATTCACCAAGTCTTCCACGGCTTCTAAACGACTTTCTAGTTCTGGCAAGTGATGCGTGGGGCAGGCGACCCATTCTTTCAAAAGCCGTTGCCCCATGGGTGTCATGCAACGATTCAAAATCTGATACAAAGAAACGGCATTATTTTCTTTCGGATTCGGCAAAAGTTCCAAATGCTTACGGGCATTGGCAGAAAGACGCACCTGTTTGTCCGCATAAATGCGTTGAATGCCGTCAAAGTGAACAGGGGTTTCTAAAAAACTATAATTCAAATAATGCACAATCATGCTACAGGCTTGAATGAGGGCGGTATCCGTTTCGTAAATGCCGTAACCTTCCAAACTTGCCACATTTAACAAGTGACAAATGCGTTCATAGGCATTTTTATTCGTAATAACTTCTTTCGCCAAAGGCGTACAGGGGGCTTTTTCTTGAATTTCCGCAGGCACGTCAGCCGTCCAACGCCCTGGAATACCAGGGATGTCCGACTTTTGAAGCACGCCTTGCACCAAAAGCTCTTGTGGTGCCAAGCGATCCAGTTCCGTAAGCAAATGGGCATAAGGCAGTTCAGTGACGCAAAAACGTCCTGTGCTAATATCGACATACGCCAACGCACACGGTGTTTTATTAAGGTGAGCGTCTTTGGTGCTTTGATTGATCCCCTTAGGGAGTAAAACCGCCGCCAAATAGTGAGCATTATGGGGCGTCAACTGTTGCGTTTCCGTGATGGTACCAGCCGATAAAATCCGCACCACATCCCGCTTGACGATGCCTTTTGCGGTGGCAGGATCTTCCATTTGTTCACAAATGGCGATTTTAAAGCCAGCATTCAACAAGCGAGGCACATACACATCCACCGACTTAACAGGCACGCCTGCCATCGGGATTTTGCCTAAGGCACCGCAGTCCTTACCTGTCAAAGTCAATTCTAGGTGACGAGCGGCGAGAACCGCATCTTCAAAAAAGGTTTCGTAAAAATCACCCATGCGGTAGAGCAGGATGAGATCCCGATACTGTTCCTTGACTTCAAGGAATTGTCGCATCATGGGTGTGGCATCGTTTTTGTTGGCTTTGTAGGTAAAGACGGTGCCGTAGCGTTCTAGCCCTTCAAGAGCAATGGATTCGGGTTGATAGGGCGATTCAAACATCAGGGCATTCCTTTAATCATTAGCCTTAGTTTAGCTTGCTTAAGCCCTAGATTCAAGTCTTCAAGCAGAAGCGTTACATTTTCATAAAGCTACTTGCATCGCTAATATAGCCAAGTTTAGAGTTTTCTGGACAGTAGGCGAATCTAGGCACCTAGAATCCACCTATACGCTATTCAATCGTTTAAATGGTATCATTCGTTTAGTTGGTATGAAAGCTTTTGTTTCAGAATGTGAAGGAAGCCTGCTTCAGTCAAAAGGGCATCTAACGGAGCATCCCACTCATCTACAGGTAGGGAACGAATGACGGTTTCTTGATATAAAATCCCCAAACTCAAAGGGGGAGCTTGCCTAAAACGCTTGGCATTGGCTTGCCATTTCGTCAGTTGAGCATCGTAAAAACCACCGCCATACCCTAAACGAAACCCTTTAGAATCCGCCATTAAACAAGGCACTAGCACAACATGAGGCAAGCCATCAAATACGTCCAAGGACGCCTTAGGCTCCCAAATGCCAAAAAGGCTTTTCTGCCATAATTCAGGAGCATCCTGAGGGAGTTGAATAATACGATACCACGCCAATTGAGCCTTACCCACCACACGAGGTGCTACAAGCGTATGTCCCCGTTCAACACAACGGATATAGAAGGGCATAAGATCCACCTCCCCTTGCGTGGGCAAGTAAATGGCAATGTTCAAAGCAGGTATCTGCTTTGCGAGGCTTACTAAGCAGGTATCAAGCATCGTTGCGATTTGTGAATCGGCGTTTTTTGGGGACGTAGTCGGCTTAAACGTACCACTCATGAATGAATTACGCCATGCCTTCGCCCATAGACGCCAGTCCGCTTTGGTATAATGAAAGTAATCTTTTTGTGTAATTTTCATAGCTTCATTATACACGAAAAGGCACTAAAAATGAGACTGCGATGAGTAAGAAAAAAGACAAGTTTAGCATTTCAATTAGCATTGCCGCCAACGAAATAGAAGGGGCGGTCTATAGCCATGATCGCCAAGAAGTCATTAAATCCGTGGTGCATAAAATGCCCATGGGTGTTTTGGTTTCGGGGGGGGATGTCATTGCGGATGCGAACCTTTTAAGTGAATTACTTGCCTTAATGATGAAAGATTTAGAAGCCCACACTCGTAAAGTTCATTTAAGCATTCCTTGTACTTTATTGCGACTGATGGAACTCCCTAAAATGGAGCGAGAAGAATACTATGTTTTTCTTGCTAGTGAAGCCGAGCGATTTAGAGCCTTTGACAACACAGAAGCCGTTGTAGCTTTTGAAGAAATTGGCGATGCCGTCAATGTGGCGAACCAAAAATTGATTTACAGTGCCGTGCGTAAAGATACTTTCTTACGCTATCAAAAAGCAGCCGCAGACGCCAAAATCCAATTGCTTTCTATTGAAGTTGAACCGATTCAAGTGATTCGTAGCATGATTGCCACAGGCATTATGTCCAGCATCGCAGAACAAGCGGAAGACACCAGCTTCTGCTGGGGTTCGATGATGCACGAGTTTGACCGACTTCGTTTCTTTATTTGGCGTGGGCGAAATCTTATTGATATTCGCGAAATCACGCTTTCAGGGCAAGTCTTAGCGAATGCGAACGAAAACCCTGTTGTCTTAAGTGACTTGGTGAATGAATTACATCGAACGGTTGTGGCAGTTAAGCCCTTTGAACCCCTGTTTTGGTTTGCACATCGTTTGAACTATGTGTTATTGCAACATTTGCAACATGAAATCGGGGTAAACTTCAGAAGCTTTGAAGTGCCTAACTCCCTACAGGTGGATCGTGCCGATATTGGCGTGGTTGCTGTAGGAGGGTGCTTTATAGAACTTGAACCACAACCTTATAGCCTTAACTTTTTAGACAAGCGTTCACCTTATAACAAAAGTAAATCAAGCTTTTCCTTTGAAAGCTTTAGTGCTTCTTCTCTGCAAGGCGTGGATTTTAAAAACAATCTCTTAATGACGCTTGTTTTGCCTTGCATTTTGGGTTCTTGTGCAATAGTGGGTATTGCATGGCTAACAACCATGAGCATCAATACATCAAATGAACATCAGCAACAAGAAGCGGCAAAAAACAAAGTTCAGCTTGAAGCCAGTATCGCTCGCTTAAAAGATCAAATTGATTATTATGAAAGAAGCAACCAACTTTCGGCAAAGATTTTACTTATTGCTAATGAATCAAAAGGCGTTAATAATATCTTACTTGGACTTTTAAACGATATTCAAAATTTGCCTCCTTCTTTATGGTTTAGCGAAGTCGGCTATGACAAAAACATTTCAATTACAGGTAACGCCATTCGGCATGAAGACATTTTAGATTTAACGAATCAATTAGAAGAACGTCATTATGGTCAAAACTTTGTCTTGCATTATATTCGTGAAGAAGAAGTTAGCTCTGAAAAACCCTTGATTTATAGCTTTATGCTAGGTGGTTTGCTAGATACCACAAACCTAGCTAAGACAAAAGTTAAGCAACAGGAGAAAAAACTTGTTGAAGGTTTAGAAGCCAGTCCTGAAGAAAATAAAAGCAAACAAGATGAAAAAAGTAATGCCCCTAAACCAGAAACAGCTTCTCAGTCCACAAAAACAGAACAAACAGAAGACTTAACCAATTAATACCCTCTTCGAATGAAGGATCCCGACACATGGAATTTAATCAACGTGAAGCCATACTCCTTAGTGCGATGTGTTCCATCGGGATATTACTCTCAGGCTATTCGATGCTAATAAAGCCTCAATTAAAGGGCTTAGAAGAAAGTACATCTACTTTAGCAACAGCTTCTACCGCATTACAAACACTTGAAGCCAATCAAATGGAACTTAATCAAGTCCTAGGTCAAGGTAAAACTCAATATGAAGAAAACAAGGACGCCCTTTCCTTTGCGTTTGAAAATAAAGATTTAGAATCACGGATGAAAGGCTTCATGCGTGTACTTTCAGATATTGCCACTGGCACAGGCAATCAACTCATTACCATTCAACCATTTGCGGGCGAAGAAGGTACCAATGCGAGCAGGCTTCAAGGTTCGAAAGAAGAAGGCGAGCAAAGCAACGAAATCCCCGAAGCCTTACAACGCTTTCAAACCATTAAAGAAGGTGATTTGCCTTTGTATTCAACCAAAATGGAACTTAAAATAAGAGGCAACTTCTCCCAAATCAAAAAGTTTATTGAAACCCTTGCCACCTTTAAAAAAGAATTGGTTAAAGTGGAAACGATGTACCTAAGTTATGAAGGCTTAGACGGAAGAACCATGACTAACTTTGACAATCAGAATACCAGTGCGAAGAAGTCTGACGCTTCTCGACATTTAAAGCGTCCCTTATTACTAGTCACTCGTTTGAAGTTTTATCTCATGGAACCCGACGAAAATAGCTTTGATCAAGCCGTGGAAGAGATGAAGGCTCAAAAGGAAGAGGAAGCAGAAAACGCTGAAGACGGTGAGACGTCTCAATCCACTTAAATTACGCTAGGTAGTATCGACATTTAGTCAAGAAAGGAGGAATTTCAAGGAAAAACAAACGGCTTTTGAGGCGTGTACATAGACGTACATAACGAAAAAACGGCTTGTTTTGACACAGAAAGTACCCTTTATGGTCTGAATGTCGACACTACCTAGTGTCTTATGGCACCAGTTCCTGAATGACTAGCTCACTCATCAGCCCCCAACGAGGCACCGAAATGGGCAAGCGACGGCTCATAAACGGCAGACGAATCGGGCAAGGGACGCTTGCTGTTCCTGTCGCATGATGCACAAAAAGCTCGCATCCGCCGTTGCTAGAAGACGCATCGTCAAGCTGGTACCAATTGCGAATATAAGGCGATTCCGTCAACAAACGAGCCAACCAATTCGGGCAAAGAAACTGCCCCCCATGCGTATGCCCAGCAAGGGCTAAATCAAAGGCTCCCCACGCAAAAGGCTCCGCCATTTGAGCAGGATTATGCACCAGCAACACATGATTGCGTTCAGGCGTTTCTTTCGCCGTTTCAATCAAGGCCGTCATATCAGGATGCCCCTTCACAAAGTCATCAACCCCATGAATATACAAGCCCCCTTGAGCGTCTGAAAAGGTGTGCCAATGCGACTCATTCACCAGCATATGCACGCCACCAGCTTCTAAGGCTTCAATCACCGCTTTTCCACGACTGACTTCGTAATAATCGTGATTGCCCATGACGCCGTAACACGGCAAGGCAGGCAGGGCGTTAAACCAGTCGCTCAGAGCAGGCAAGTAGTCCTGCCCAAAGGCAATGGCATCGCCTGTAAAGACCATGGCATCGATCTCATAACTTTCGCAAAGTCGATGAATGTGAGGCAACAGGGCTTCTAGCCATGCTTCGGTGTTCCAGTCTAGGTGAACATCCGAAAGGTGAAGTAGCCTGACAGGGGCTTTCAGCGATTTAGCCACCATCTCGACACGTTCGACCCTCACATGCAGGTCGCCTTGCATGTGATGCGAAAAGAAATGCCCTTCTAGCACCTTGGGAATCGTTAAGGCGACTTGTGTTTTAGACGGTAGGCGTTTAATTTTCAGCTTAGACAAGGGAAACGTCTCTCACTATCTATAAAGGGTCGTTAGTATTTGGGCTTAAACTGCTTGAGAAAACGCTGATCGTTCGTGTAAAAAATGCGGATGTCGTCAATGGCGTCTCGCAACATCGCCAAACGCTCGACGCCCATGCCAAAGGCAAAGCCTTGATACACCGTCGAATCGATCCCGCAATTTTCTAGCACGTTGGGATGCACCATGCCTGCTCCCAAAATCTCAAGCCATCCGCTATGCCCGCAGACCTTGCATCCGTCGCCTTGGCAGAAGAGGCATTGCACATCGACTTCGGCACTGGGTTCGGTGAAGGGGAAATAACTGGGACGAAAACGAGTCGGACGTTCATTGCCACCAAACAATTCGGTAATAAACGCATTCAACGTGCCTTTTAAGTCGGCAAAGGTGACGTTTTTATCGACATAAAGCCCTTCAATCTGATGAAACAACACATATTTACGACTGCTCACTTCTTCGTTACGATACACCCTTCCCGGTGCAATTACACGAATAGGAGGCTTATGCTGGCTCATATGGCGGATCTGAGCATTGCTGGTTTGCGACCGCAACAAGACGTTGCTGGCGACTTCGGTGTAGTAGGTGTCTTGCATATCCCGAGCAGGGTGATCCGCTGGGAAATTGAGGGCTTCAAAGTTGAAGAACTCGGTTTCCACTTCAGGGCAGGCGTTGTCGTCCAAAACGCTAAAGCCCATGCCTTCAAACAAACGACAGACGTCTTCCGTGATTTGGCTCAACGGATGCACCTTGCCCACGGGCAGAACTCGCCCTGGCAAGGTCACATCGATGGTTTCTTCACGCAATTGAGCATTTAGGGCATCGGCATCCAGACGGGCTTTAATCTCGTCATGCACGGATTCCACGGCTTGAGACAGGGCGTTGAGCGAGGCTCCCACACTGGGGCGATCTTCCGCAGGGACGTCTTTCAAACCACGTTTGAGCAGGGTCAGGCTACCGCTACGTCCCAACAATTCGACCTTGGCGTGTTCCAGCTCAGCTAAGTTTGAGCAGGCATTGAGTTGAGCGATTGCTTGCGTTTCTAGAGTTTTGAGGTGTTCAGGGCTTAGGGATGTCGTGGCATTCATGGGGGAATCCTCTTTGTGGGTGTGCATAGATGCTATCTTACTCTTTTTAAGATACCACAAAAATCAAAAGCTAAGACGTCATCGGCAAACGAGACGCCAACACATGGCGAATAATGCCTGCATAGTCGCTAATCCACGCTTGATGCGTAAAACCGTGAGCGTCCAGCTTGGCTTGGATGCCGTCGTGCATGCCTTGCCCAAATTCAAGTGCCACAAGCCCTTGCCAGCCTTCCCCAAAGCGTGCGTGGATGGCTTCAATCAAGCGAAAAATGAGTGCAAAGCCCTCGTCTTCCGCAAATAGGGTGTGATGCCCTTCATGGTCTCGCACTTCAACCGCCATGCTTGAATACAAGTCCCTATCAATATAGGGCAAGTTCGCCACGATGCAATCAGGCGGCGCCAAATCAGGGGGGAATCCTGCGAGTAAGTCGCTTTCAAACAAGGTGATCGCAAGCCCTTGCGTGTCGGCGTTTTCTTGAGCCAATTTCAACGCATGGACGCAAAGATCGCCCCCATAATAGTGAACCTCGTTTTGCGGATGCCCTTTAAGCAAGTGATGAATCCCCACGCTGATGCACCCTGTGCCGATGCCCACTTCCCATATCGTAGACGCTTGCGTGTTCTGCTGAAGCCGTTGCACCACGGCTTCCACGAGCAATTCGGTTTCGGGGCGTGGAATCAAGCACGGCGGACGCACCACGAGTGTCATGCCCAAGAAGGGGGCTTCTTCGAGCAGGTATTGAATCGGCACACGAGCGTTGAGGCGTTGAGTCAGCAGGGGGTGCCAAGCGTCCCACGCAGGGAGCAGGGCGTTGTAGGCGGTTTGAGGGGTCATCACATAGGCGAAGGTTTCGTAAGGGGGGAGCTTGAAATAGGCGAGCCACCGCTTGAGTTCTTCCACGCCTTGTGCGGGGGGGGCATCTAGGGGGGCGTAAAGCCCCTGCCACCAGTGGAGGAAGCTCGGGGCGGTTTTAAGTTGTCGCAGGTCGTTTGGCATGGGTGTTGTTTTCTTTGGGATTAGGGCATTTGCTTAGTTAAAGGAATAGCATAGACAATCTTTTCAAGCACGGCATTCATGTTATGGTATATCTCTAAATTAGTAAATCTCAAAACGGTAAAACCTTGACTTAAAAACCACCTGTTTCGTTCAGCATCATAGGCTTGTTCTTTTTCGCTCCAGTGTGTTTCTCCGTCGATTTCAATAATCAGTTTGAGTTCAGGGCAATAAAAATCAGCAATATAAGGATGAAACGGTCTTTGTCTGTAAAACTTTAAGCCTTGTAATTGTTTGTTTCGCAATTGATACCAAAGTAGTATCTCGGCGTTTGTTTGTGCTTTTCTTAATTGTTTCGCAAAGCGTTGGGTATTAGTCATGGGTTTATTTTAATACAAGCAGGGCAAGACTGTAAACAGTGGCTTTGTCCCCCCTCCTAATTTTAGGAGGGGGCTAGGGGGCGGTTAAACCCTAGACTCCGTTGGTGAGTTTAACCTCACCTTCCTTTGTCTTGTCCCCCCTCCTGATTTTAGGAGGGGGCTAGGGGGCGGTTAAACCCTAGACTCCGTTGGTGAGTTTAACCTCACCCTCGAACGTCTTTCAGACGTTCTCTTCCCTCTCCTAAAATTAGGAGAGGGGACAGGGGCAGGGGGGCGTAAAGCCCCTGCCACCAGTGGAGGAAGCTCGGGGCGGTTTTAAGTTGTCGCAGGTCGTTTGGCATGGGTATTATTTTCTTTGGAATGATTATTCTTTAATTTTACATTGTTATTTGTATAGCTACATTTAATTTCGGGATCTCGATAGTTAGAGCAACCCATAAAAAAACCATGCTTACCTTGTTTGACTTGTGAAATGCCTGTTTTACATTTTGGACAAATTTCTGCTTGGTAATCGCACAAATGACATTGCCCCCTTTTGTTTTGCGTATGTTGAAGAAATCCTACATCACATTGCGGACAAACGGCTTCTGTATGAACACATAAAGGGTAATTAGAACAGCCATAAAACTTACTATTAAGTCCATCTTTTAAAATCATATCGCCAGACAAGCAGGATTTACACTTAATATCTTCTTGAAAAACACCTTCAATTTCAATATGATTTTTTAAGTTCTCATCGCTTAAAAGTTCTTCTGTAAAGATAGATTTATTGTAACCGCTTTCACAAATTAAATACGTTTGGTTTCTAGAACGAGTTAATGCCACATAAAATAGACGTCGTTCTTCTCCATTCGCATATTCGTCGCCTTGACTAAGCACTAAGTCATAAAGAGGGTCATCCATAACTTGGGAAGGAAATCCCCAAACGCCCCCACGTAAACCCATAATCACATAATCAGCCTCTAAGCCTTTTGCCGCATGAATAGACATTTTAATTAGGCTTAAATTAGGGAACAAACTTTTTAGCTTGCCCCACTCTTTTTCTTCAGGTAAATGAAACTTGTAACGTTCCAAAATTAGTACAGTCTTGGGAGTTTCACTTTTGGCATTAATCTCGTTTAAAGCCCAATTAAGGCGAGACTCCTTAAATGGTGGGAAATAAAGAATCAAACTAGGTTCTTGAGTCGTTTTAATGGCATTAAGTTGTTTGCCAATTTGGATAGGGTTTTTTAATACAAAGTGACTACTGACATAAGAAGCATTATTGTCAAAACGGAAGGTTGTATCGAGAATCTTTTGATCTGCTACACTAAAATGATTTTCAAACTGGCTCATTAAGCCTACATCTGAACCTGAAAAACGGTAAATGGATTGACAATCATCCCCCACCACAAATAAAGACGCTTCAGTACCACTATTTAAAATAGCCTTAACTAAAGCCGCACGAGCAGGCGAAATATCTTGAAACTCGTCAATAATGACATACTTATAAGGGTGTTCCCATTCTTCAAGAATAGCCTTTGTCGCCTGATTAATCATATCTTCAAAATCCACGATATGCTGTTCCTGTTGAAAGGTTTCGTATAATTCAAAAACGGCATTAAAAATCCTTAAAAATAAAATACTTCTTTCTTGTTGATGTATTTTAGAAGCTCTTTCATGTGTCGCATATTGTTGATTAGCACTTTTATAGATGCTTAAGAAACTACTGATCAACTCAGAAAATGAATCTATTCGCCCATGTTGATTAAGTTTTTCTAAGACGATTTCAATAGACACAGGCTTGAATGAAACATTTTGTTCTTTGAGTTCCTTCTTCAGGTGCTTGAATAAAACCCCTTTGGAATACTGCCAAGAATAGGTTTCAATTAAGACCTGTTTTGTTTTTTTGAATTGCTCTCGCTTCCATTGCATTGATTGATGATAGGGCTTATTGGGGATATACGAAGCCGTCTGTCCGTTTTCATCTATACCGAAATGTTCGATATAGATATTATAATCGGGTAGATAAAAATCGGGACAATAGTCTCTATGAAGTCTGTCTTTAGTAGAGGGACTAAAAGGATGTTCATACTTAAACTCAATTCCATTTAGAATAAGCCAATTGGCAATCACACATTCTTGATACGAATTTTTCTTTTCTCCATCAAGACTTCTTAAATCATTACTTCTAAGCCAGCTCATATAGTCTGAAAGATCTTTGAAATCCCAAGTATTCTTAACCTCCGTAGGATAAAGGCTCAAAAATTGAATGACTTCTACGGCAAATATTCGAGAGTCATCTAATAATTTTTTTAACAATCTAGAAATTAAGCGTGTTTTTTCTAATGGATCTTCGGCATGCTTAGCTAATCGAGGCTTACCATTATAAGATTGTGCCAAAATCGAAAGTCCTAATTTATGAAAGGTCATCACATCAATCGGCACACTTAAACGTTCTGTGAGTCTTTCTTCGAGTTCATTTGCCGATTTTTTAGTAAAAGCAAGGGCTAAAATTTCATTAGGGGTGCAACGGTTTTGTTGCAGTAGAAAACCTATTTTAGCAACAATGGTACTGGTTTTTCCTGTGCCAGGTCCAGCCACTACTAAAGTATTGTCTTCTTCACAAATACAAGCTTCCCGTTGCTTAGGTGTCAATGGCGATTTTTCAACAGAATCAAAAAAAACTCCGTGTGCTTTTAAAAGGTTATTTTCTGTTTCTTGATTGATATATTTTCTAAAAGTTTCTGTTGATTTTAATTGATTTATTGAACGAGTAATTCTATTGGCTTTCCATAGAGGAAAGTTTTTAGACCACGACCAAAACTGTAAAAGCATCCCAATTTTATGAGAAAAACTTAGGGGAGACACTGTATTTGTCTTGTCTAACCAATCTTTAAAAAAGCTATAACGCAAAAAGTCGTTGTCTAAAATCTTTTGTTGTAAAAGAATCAAGGTATCGCAAAAATGACCATATTTTACAATTTGCTGTAATAAAATTTGAGAATTTTTTTGAGGTTTGATAAAAATCACAACAATTAAAGCTCCTAACTAACACCCAAGAACAAGATTGTTAAACATAACCGTTGACGGCATCGATGCAGGTTCCTCGTTAAGGGGGGCTTGTGGCATTTAGTGTAGCACAAAGGCTTCACGCTTGAAAGGGGGGTGTCATGGTTCTTGAATTATATCTCGTATAACATTTTGGGCTTGGTAAACTATACTGTCTTGGTTAAAGAGTGTTTTTGTGCTTTACTAATAACATCAATCCCAACAAAAAAGTGATGCCCTATGCCATTTACCCCC
>JAJTHC010000223.1 GCA_021299615.1 Vampirovibrionales bacterium | reverse complement strand
GCGTTTAAATCTAATGCAAAACACCGCAATAATTCCCGAAATTTACGTTCAGAAATGTGCGACTGTTTATAATACTTGTTTTTGCCTGTAGTCATAATGCTTTAGCCTATCATAAAATTAGCTAAAGTTTACTAGACCCAAAATTTTTTATAGCCAAGCCTTCAGTAAAAACGAGTATTTTGTGGCTAAACACACTATTTAGGGTAGAAAGCCTTAGATAAAACGTTCGTATAGTCGAGTTTATAAGCTTCTAAAGATCGTCTATCTCCATGAGAACAACATTGCCACTTAAGGTATAGGTTGCTTTTTTCTTCTGAAGTCCTACATCATCGCATACTAAGGTTGTTACGGTGGGGCCAGGGGCAGTTGTTCCGCAGATAGGTTCACCTTTTTTTGTGTACATTAAAGGTACCGTCAGACCCATGGATGCATCAACATCTGCTTGGGTAGCCGCCACAAACTCACCAAATCCTTTAGGTTGTCTACCTCGAGCCACATAAAACTGTGTCGTTGCCAAATTGAGATCCTGAGAAAACTCTCGAAAAATGGTCTCTTCTGAACTTGAATGAAACTCAATAAACATTGAAATAGCAGCCCCTGCAAATATGGCAATAATAGCTATAATAAAAGAAAGTTCAACAAGTGTAAAAGCTTTATTCTGCGTATTTAAAATCATTATTCAGCTGTTTCCGAATCCTTAATCTAATACCTAGGTTGTCACTTAGTATCGACCAATTTATTCAAAGTTTCAATTTATTTACAAATTGAAACATTACGGATTCAAGTAATACCATTTCTTAGATTGAATAGCGTATAGGTGAATTCTAGGAGCCTAGACTCGCAGATGGGCGAGGTGTACAAAGACGTACATAAGCACATCGAGAATCGTAGCGACAACGAAGACGCCAGACGCTATTTAAACTAAGAATTGGTATCAAATGCCGTAGAAATCCTTACTGGATCAGAACATCGGATTATAAGCTGGCGTGGGAGCCATCGCAAAAAGGGAAGTTCTGGGACTGTTTGCATCGACATAAGGCGACGGTTTCAGGGACTTCCGTCACTTCAAACACTTGTGGGCGAAACGTCGTCCCACGATGAGAGGCATCGCAAAAGGTTCCGTCGGCACTTAAGCCGCAGGTGCAAAAGGCATACTTCTTTGGTTCAAGGGTCAATACATTGGGGCTTGTTGCCGCCACTTTAGGCAAGTTTTCAGGGGCTTTTTCTTCAGACATCATCAGTATTTATCCTTATTGTTCAGACTCGTTTATCATAACCTATTTATGTGGAAAAGTCTTCAGTATACGGTACGCCGTGTTGCGTTGAGCAGCATCCCGCCCGAGCGAATGAATCACTTTCAAGACCTCATCCACCCCACGATTCACATGCGTGATGCCTGCTTGGGTGACTACATTTTCTTCAAGTACGAGTCCCCCCATGTCATTGGCCCCAAAGCACAACGCCGTTTGGCAGATTTTTTCGCCTTGCGTCAACCAACTGCTTTGAATGTTCGGCACATTGTCCAAAACCAAACGAGCCATCGCCACGACTCGCAAGAAATCGACGCCTGTGGCTTGGTATTCAATAGGCATCTGCTGTAATTGCGTAAAGGGGGCTTGAAACGTCCATGGGATGAAGGCGGTGAATCCGCTGGTGGCGTCTTGCAGGTGGCGGATCTGGAAGAGGTGGTCGATGATATGCCACGGCTGTTCCGTCATGCCAAACATCATGGTGGCGGTTGTTTTAAGCCCTAAATGGTGAGCGACTTCCATGACTTCAAGCCAGCCGTGGGTGTTGATTTTCTTGGGACTCACACGGTTGCGAATATCGTCGTGCAGGATCTCGGCTCCAGCACCGGGGATGCTGTCAAGCCCCGCATCAATGAGGCGTTGAATCACTTCAAACAAGGAGCTTCCTGTCATGTGAGCCAACTGCGAAATTTCAGACGTTGAAAAGGCGTGCAAGGTCAAGCTCGGGAAGTCTGCCTTCAAACGAGCCAAAACATCCGTGTAATAGGAAAATGGCAGATCAGGATTGACGCCGCCTTGAAGCAAGAACTGCGTGCCGTCCGCATCCACGAGGCGTTGGGCTTTTTCAGCGATCTGCTCATAGCTCAGCACATAGACATCAGGGGCATCGGCATGGCGGTAAAAGGCACAAAACTTGCAGTCCACATTGCAGATGTTGGTATAGTTCACGTTGGCATCGATGACAAAGGTAATCGGGGCATCAGCGTTGTGATACACGGCTTTCACGGCTTCGGCTCTGGCACCGAGTTCGTACAAGTCGGCGTGTTCAAACAAACGCAAGGCTTCCTCAAAGTCCAAGCGTTGGGCTTGAAGCTCTGTAGGCAAGACGTAGGGCTTGGCACGACTCACGAAGCCTTGGGGGGCTTGGTTGAGGGCGTTGAGCTGTGGCATCGTGGGGCGGACGTCTTCAAGTGTGGTCATGGTTTGCTACTTTCTATAAAAAATTAGACTTGCCATACTTTGAGAAGTAATAAAAAATACTTTTTTCGGCAATTTCAAAGCAAATAGTACTCATTTCATCTACTGTCCAATGAGTCTCTCTAAAAAAGAAGGAACCTCGTCTAAATCTATTTTCTGCTTCATTATGAACATAAATAGTATTGATCTTTCCAAATTCGGCAATGGTAGAAACTCTGTCTAAAATACTACTATCATCACTAAAATCGCAACCGTCCCCAAAACAGACAAAAGGAAAAATGGATTCATTCGCCAAGAATGTTCTAAACCCTATTACATTTTTTCCTAAACGTTCAATCGCATTACCCTTGGCTTGCTTTTTTTTACCTTCTAATTTACGTTGGTCATTTGTACCTTGATTCTTCTTTTCAGAAATCAAAATAGGGTAACGTTCATTTGATTTATTTACAAGGTATAAAATACCACCGTCAGGTTTCATAGAAGAGGTCTTCATATGATAAGAAAATTCCAAGCTTTGAAAGTGAGTTTCCAAAAAACTCACGAGTTCATACAAAAAGAGCCTCTGCTCTAAGCAGAACTCAAGCGTGGGGTAAGTTTTTTGTAACTTCAATATACAATTTTTAATGGCGAGTTCTAGTGATTTTTCTTGAATCTTAGAGACTTCGTTAATAATTGTATTTTCCCTTATTTGACGAAGCTGGTCTTTTTTTGCCATGTTAGGCTCCTTTTTTCAAGACAAACAAGAACTCTGTTACACGGGCACCCCTATTCCGAAGATTACGACTGCCTCTAAAAGTATTATAATCAACCTCAATCACTTTAACGGTTCCCAATTGACTCAAAAATGCCAAAAAAGCCTCTTTAGAAATAAAGCCTTCCGAATTATAAGAAATAATGACATAACGAGCCTTTAATTTTTCAACACATTCAAACAAAGCATCTTGAGCAAGGGCTTGTTTATTATAATTAGAACGATTCCAGCCTACAGGGATCCCTGAAACAAGACTTATTTCTTGAGGACATTCATTTTTAGCAATGGCATTAAGCATAAAATAATTAGACCCATAAGGATGTTGATTGTATGGAGGATCCAAATAAGCAACATCCACCTGATCTAAAGTGTCGACTAGCGTGTTGGCATTTTCTTGGAAAATATCATATTCCGTTTGTTTTTCAGACAACAGGGGTAACTCTAACGTAATTTCACCAAGAATACGTTGCAAAGCATGCTTACCTTCCCCGCCAAACTGCCCTATACCTGCTTTATTTTTATAGAACCCTTTAAAAATACCTGCTGTATTCACATGAACCGATGCTTCATGTAGTAATGGAGCTAACAGTAGTTCTTTATAAGGCGAAGGGAGGGTATGAATATAATCACGAGCCATATCTAAAAATAGTGCATTGCGAACGGTATAAAAGCAACGATCTTCTTTAGAAATGGCGGCTTCATCGCAAGGGGCATAAGAAGAACGTATCCAACTATTTGTGTAGGGAGCCTTCCCATTAAGATGTTCTTCGATGTATGCAAGGGTCTCTTGATGATACTGTTCTAAAACAATCCAATCAATCGAAGCTTTGTTTGACAAATAACAGTGATTGATTAAAAAAGAGTAGTGTTCTAAGTCGTTCGCTATGACATAAGAACTATGCAATTTCAAGAGCCTCGCTACACTGCCTGAACCTGAAAATAAATCAAGTGAAGAAAGCGTTGCCTTACCTAGATCTTTAGAGATATTTCGTAAAATATCGGCAATAAAAGGCAGTAAACTACGCTTATTACCGATATAAGTAATCAATTGTTCGCTTAAGAATAATTCATTTCTAGAAGGTAAAGAAATAAGCGTAGGCTTGTAATCAGGGATAAGTGAAAGTTGAAGATTCATTGTTTAAGTCCTTAATTGCAAGTACGGAGTGTATAAATCAAATGGGTTTAGTAAAGGTTAGAGAGGATTTTGTCTCAATACTTTGAAAGGATAGCATAGATAGGCTGAGATCTCAAATTAAATCAGTCGATTCATTCTTGGAGTCACAGAAGTGGCTCATCATCTAGGGATTACCACAACCGCCACCACTCATGCGGATGCCTCGTAAAGCTTGCCCACGTCCGCATCCCTGCCAAATCCTGCCACGCCCTGCACGGATGCTTACTCTCATAAACGGCATGATAATGTAACGCCCTACCTGCCACATCACACGTTGGCAGACGCAAGGCTAGCAAACTGTGAAGATCCACACATAAAACCGTGAACTCCCCTGTGGCAAGGGCGTCTTCAAGCGTGGTCATAGTTTACTACTTTCTAATAAGGTTTAATTTATACCCATTAAACGATTAAATGTCGTGTTGTCTCTTCGTTGTCGCTACGATTTTTTTGTTCCGTTATGGTCGTCTGTGTACACGCCCTCACAAAAAAATCTAGGCTCCTAGAATAGCCTAACACGCTATTCATTCGTTTAAAGGGTATTACGCCAAACTTCTAGCAGAAGGTTTAAGCGTCGGACGTATCAAAGTCTTGACCAAAGTCGGATGAGCAAACGCCCCGTGATGTAACTCATAATTGTAATACTTTAATGGGTTTTCCACACTTTCTAAAGACGCCACATAATCCGCCGTAATCGCCTCCCACGGATTGACTTCGGCGGACTTGGTGCAGAAGCTCCACGTCCACAAATGCCCGGGGTAGGTGGGGATTGTGCCGTAATAGCCCGTGACATGATCAAAAACATCGTGCAGAACATCGTAAATGCGAGACATGCCGACGTGATCCGCAAAAGGCGATTCGGTTTGAGCCGTCAAAATCCCGTGAGGCGTCAAGGCTCGCTTGGCGTTATTGTAAAAGTCCTGCGTAAACAAGCCCACCCCTGGCCCAATGGGATCGGTGGAATCCACCAAAATGACATCAAAGCTTTCAGGCTCGGCGTTTTTCATGTAGTCGACACCATCGGCGACTAGCACCGTGGCTCGTGGGTCGTCGAAGCAACAACCGATCGTGGGGAAATAATCCCGCCCTGCTTGGATGACGGCTCCGTCGATTTCGCACAAGACCGCCTCTTCCACGCTGGGGTGACGCAACACTTCTCGGAGCGTCCCGCCGTCGCCGCCGCCAATGATGAGGACTCGCTTGGCAGGTTTAGATAAAGACGACAACGGCACATGAGCGATCATTTCATGGTACACAAACTCGTCACGTTCGGTAGTCATCACCAGCCCGTCTAGGAGCATGAGATTGCCGTAGGTGGCGGTTTTCAGCACATCGAGCTTTTGAAATTCGCTTTGTTCGGAATGCAAGACTTCTTCAACTTTAAAGCTAAAGGCGGTGCCTTCATTACGTTCCGTGACCCATAGATCCATGCCGTGTGATGGCGTTTCGTGTGATGTTGCTTGCATGTGAAAGACTCCTTCATCATCGTTATATCGGATGCCTTTTATTGTAGCAAAAACAGCGTCACTGTATAGCCCGTTTTTTGAAGAGAACGTTTATCCAAAGTTGTTTTGTTACGATCGTTTGTCTTTTCACCTGGATGCAGTATATAATAGAAGATGTCTTTCTCTGCATCACCGTAAGGATCCTCCCACTTGCACATTCAACATATTGAAATCGACAACTTTAAATCCTTTCACGGCAAAACCGTCATCCCCTTTAGGCGTGGATTCACCACCGTTTCAGGTCCAAACGGATCGGGCAAATCCAACATTGTCGATGGCATCTTGTTCTGTCTCGGCTTGTCGTCGTCTCGCACCATGCGAGCCGAAAAATTGACGGATCTCATCAACAACACGTCTCGCCGTCGTGAAGCCACTGTCACCATTACCTTTAACAAGGGGGGGCATGAACTGCCTGACACCGTGCTTGAAGGCAGTTTTAGTGACGATGAAACCCAAAAAGAAAAGACCCTTGCCCTGCTCGCTTCGCTTGAATCCAGCGATTTATTGACGGTGGCTCGGCGGATTAAGGCTTCGGCGTCGAATTATACGTCCACCTATTACCTCAACGGCAAACCCTCCACCCTTGGCGAAATCCACGAGGTGTTGGCCCTATATAATGTATCCCCAGGATGCTACAACGTCATGATGCAAGGCGATGTTTCGGCAATTGTGAACATGTCGGCGGTGGAGCGTCGTAAAATTGTGGATGAACTGGCGGGTGTGGCGGACTATGACCGCAAAATCGAACAGGCGTTGAAAGAAATCGCCACAACAGCAGACAACATTGAACGCAATGAGATTTTGCTCGGTGAAATCAAGGGGCGTTTAGCCGAACTTGAAGGCGAAAAAGACAAAGCCTTGGCGTATCAAGCCTTGCGTCAACAGGTGCAAGCCTTTGAAACGCAATTGGAAGTGGCTAAACTCAAAAGCCTGATGAATCAATTAGAGGCTCATCGTGGGGCGTTGGAAAAAGCAAAAACCGCTCGTGGGGAGTCTCAAGAACGCCTGAAAGCCTTGAATACGCAAATTAAGGATGCCACCACCGAACTCAAGCGTTTAGCCGAAGAAATCCGCCAGCAGGGGGAAGCTCAATACGAAGCTTTGCATGCTCAAATGGAAGAGATTTACAGCCAGCAAGCCCGTAAAGAAGAAATGTGTCGTGGTTTGGGGCAACGCATTGAAGATGCCGATGCCTTAATCAAAAAGCTCGAACGTGAAAAAGAGCAGATCCTCGCATGGTTGACGGATACCGCCACGGAAATTGATGT
>JAJTHC010000070.1 GCA_021299615.1 Vampirovibrionales bacterium | reverse complement strand
GCGTTTAAATCTAATGCAAAACACCGCAATAATTCCCGAAATTTACGTTCAGAAATGTGCGACTGTTTATAATACTTGTTTTTGCCTGTATTCATAATGCTTTAGCCTATCATAAAATTAGCTAAAGTTTACCAGACCCAAGATTTATTACCTAGTTTATCAGCAATGCTTGCCACAGGCGTGGCTCCATTGCGTTGAAATGATAATGCTGGTGTGGAAGAAGAAAACGGGGTGACTTTCATAAAAAACCTCAATAATTAAGTAAACGAAACACGATACTTTCATAAAACCACATCAATCGAAAAATGTGCTAGCCATATTTATGCTATGATAAAAACGTTGACCCCTTTCCCCCATGGAGCCGTTTGCCTTATGTCCACCTCACCCAAACCCTTTACAGGCACTGAAATTCGTGAAGCCTTCTTAGCCTTCTTTGAAGAAAAATGCGGACACAAACGCAAAGCGTCCGCCAGCTTGATTCCCATTAACAACCCCACCGTATTGCTCACCCCTGCGGGCATGCTCCCCTTCGTGCCGATCTTCTTAGGCATTGAACCACGCCCTACTCCCCCACGACTCACCACGGCTCAAAAATGTGCGAGAGTCTCTGGCAAAGACAGCGATCTTGAAAATATCGGACGCACGCCACGTCACCACACCTTTTTTGAAATGATGGGCAATTTCAGCTTTGGCGACTACTTCCGTGAAGACGTCATTCCGTGGAGCTGGCAGTTCTGCACCGAAGTCTTGGGGCTGGATCCTGAACGCTTGTGGGTATCCGTCTATGAAGAAGATGAAGAAAGCTACCGCGTTTGGCATGAAGTCGTTGGTGTGCCAGCGTCTCGATTATTTAAATGTGGGAAAAAAGACAACTTTTGGGGACCTCCAGGAGCTTCAGGGCCTTGCGGACCGTGTACGGAAATTCACTATGACCTCACCCAAAACCCCAATGATGACTTAGACGACCGTCTGATTGAGATCTGGAACTTGGTGTTGATGGAGCTATTTCAAGACATCGACGGCACCATTACGCCTTTAGAACATAAAAATGTGGACACGGGTGCAGGGCTAGAACGGCTGGCGATGGTCGTGCAAGGCGTTGACAATACCTTTGAAACCGACTTATTTCAAAACATCGTGCAAGCGGTCTCGGCTCACACGGGCGTGCCTTATAAGCAGTCCGAAGAAACGGACGTGGCGCTCAAAATCGTGGCAGATCACCTGCGTTTGCTCGCGTTTACGATGGCAGACGGCGTCGTTCCCTCGAATGAAGGGCGTGGCTATATCATCCGCATGGTGCTGCGTCGAGCGGTGCGGTTTGGCAAGCGATTCTTGGGCATGGAAGCCCCCTTCTTACACGCCATTTTGCCGATTATCAAAGCGGAATATGGGCATCAGTATCCTGAACTTGTCGCACGTTTTGCGTACACGCAAAACACCTTGGAACGTGAAGAAGCCCGCTTCCTCGAAACGCTCGACAAAGGCAGTAAACGCTTGGAAGATTTGGTCGATGGCTTGAACGGTTCGGTTTTAGACGGCGAAGAGGCCTTCAAGCTCTACGATACCTACGGATTTCCTGTCGAACTCACCCGAGACATCGTTAAAGAACGTGGCTTAACATTAGATGAAGCAGGCTTTCATCAGGCGATGAAAACAGCGAAAGACTTGGCTCGTTCGGCTCGTAAAAGCGTCGGCGTGGTGGACGATCAACTGTTTACCGAACTCTACCAAGAAATCGGAGCCACCGAGTTTGTCGGCTACGACAGGCTTAGTGAAGCCGTCACGGTGAAAGCGTTAATCCTTAATGGGGAGCGTGTTTCAACCGTTTCAGGCGTGAATACGCCGTTTCAATGCGTGCTAGACAAAACCCCCTTCTACGGCGAAAGCGGTGGGCAAGTGGGCGATCAAGGGCAACTCCAGCTTGAAGCAGGACAAAAAGCCCTCACCGTTTTGGTGAAAGATGTGCAGAAGGTCGGCGATTTATTCGTGCATGATTGCGTTTACGATCAAGGCGACGGCATTAGTGAAGGCGACGTCTTGACGGCGGAAGTCGACGATGTGCATCGGGCGAAGGTCACCTTACATCATAGTGCGACGCATTTGTTGCACGCCGCCTTGAAAAAGGTACTAGGCGACGACGTTGCTCAAGCAGGGAGCTATGTTTCGGCGGAATCGGCTCGCTTTGACTTTAGTTTCAATCGAGGCGTCACACTGGATGAACTGAATCAGATTGAAGGTTTGGTGAATCAGTGGATTCAAGCTGGCGAAAATACAGGCATTGTGGAAGCGAACATCGAAGAAGCAAAAGCCTCTGGAGCGGTCATGATGTTTGGCGAAAAATATGGCGACACCGTGCGTGTCGTGGCGATCGGCTCGCATTCTAAAGAATTGTGCGGAGGTACGCACGTTCCGAATACCGCAAGCATCGGCGTGGTGAAAATCAACCAAGAATCGGCGTTGGCGGCGGGCGTGCGTCGTTTGGAGTTTGTCGCTGGCTATGAAGCGTATCGACAATTTCGCCAAGCCGACAATCAAGTCAAGCAATTGGCGACGCATCTTAAAGCCCCAAGCCATGAGGTTTTTGCTCGCTTGCAAAAATTACAAGATGATGTCAAGCGTTTGGAGAAAACGATTACATCCTTAGAAGAAAAAGCCTTGCTCAGCCAAGTCGGTGACTTGGTTGATGCCTTTAACGCGTCTACCGATGCCGTGCCACTTGTGAAGCATTTGATTCCCAATGCTGGCACGGATGCCCTTAAAGCCCTCGGTGAAGCAGTGATGAATCAAGCGAAAAACAAGGGTGTGCTAATTTTAGGATCGGTGTCTAGCGAAGGTTCCGCCTTGATTCTAGCGTGGGTGGCGGATGCCGTGGTGAAAGCGAACGGCGTCAAGGCGGGCGACATCGTGAAGCAGTTGGCTCAAGCCTGTGGCGGTGGTGGCGGTGGTAAGCCGACCTTCGCTCAAGCAGGTGGCAAGCAAGGCGACGCTTTAGCAGACGCCCTTAGTGCTTTTAAACTATAGACTTTCGTAGAGCCGTTTATACAAAATACGTCGACTAATGGAGTTTTTCCACGCCAAAACTTGTCATACTAAATAGTATGATGAAAAATGCCTTCCAACTCCCCGACTCTTTCAAGTTCAGTCCCCTTCCCACGAAGGATGCTCCAGCGTCTTCGATTTTTGAAGAAGGGTCTGTCAAGCTAAGCAAGCCCCTCACCAAAGCGTTGAATCTGCTCGACACCCAAACCACCGATGGGCTTTCCGTGCATTTGCGTTCTCCAGCCCTAAAGCGTCGCTATTGGCAGCGTCAGCACGCCAAAGAATATGACCGCCTTAACGTCCTTTCGACCCACGCCGACTGGATCCGCCAAACCCTCGAAGATCGTGGATGCCATAGCTTGAAGAATAGTTTTGACAGGGATATGATCCACCTTGAGCAACTTCAGGGAATGTATGCTCGCTTACAAGTGCAGGAAGAACGCATGTTAAATCCTTTTGAAACGTGGTTGTTTAAGCAGGAACGTCAATTTCAAAACCAGTTTAAAGCCGTGCGTTTGATCTTGGAAAACGCCTTTTCTTCGCTTGTAAGTCGTGGCGAAAATGGGATCGATGTGCAAGGGCAACGCCTCTTACAGCAATGGGTGTTTCAGTTATGCCAGCGTCATCGGGAAAAAGGCTTGTCGCCTGATCTTGTGCAGGATGTTTATATCTTGCAACAGAGAAGTCCTCGTTAATCGTTTTTAGTGTATCATGGTGAGGTTACATTTAAATAAGATGATTTACCCTTGATTCACGGATTCTCCCCCCCCGATGTCTTTAGCCTTTCATTTGGCACGCTAAGTGGGCATTTGCCCCTTTCCTTTCGTACCTTAAATGTGGCACAGTTGGTTCATCTCTTTGATCATGCCCTTCGCTTTAAGTCGCCTCAACATTTTGATGAGCAGGTGGCTCGTCCGCTTTTGACGAAGCAGTACCAGCCCACGCTCAACGCTCGGCAAGACCGCCATTTTCTCAAGGAATGCCCTGTGCTTTGGGTGCAATACGC
>JAJTHC010000213.1 GCA_021299615.1 Vampirovibrionales bacterium | reverse complement strand
CCTGAACATCCTGCGGATACCTTCTTGCTCGACGGGCTAGAGCGTCTTGGTGTGAATCCGCAAGAGGTTCACCCCTATCAGTACCCACGGCTCATGGCGTGGATCAATCACAGTGCGGAAATGTACTGGCGAGAAAACTTTTTAAAGCAAGCAAAAAACATTCCGCTGACCTTGTGTGGGAATGGGTGGGAAAAAGCGTCGTTTTTGTCGGACAAATGGACGGTTTTGCCGCCGCCTGAAATGGGGACGTCTGTAGCGTTATATGGCGACAGTCAAGCGGTTTGGCACATTTTTCCGATGTATCCTGAAAGTGGGCATGACCGCATCGACAATGCCACCGCTGCGGGAGCCAATCTCATCACGGAGCCGAAACAGTGGCTCAACGGCTATTACGCCAAGGCGTTGCAGTATATTCCGCAGGATTTAACGGCTGTGGAAGAGACCTTGCGAAGCCATTTGAACGCTCCGCTGGCTGATCGTGAGGCTCAAGCGAATTACGCCCAGCGTTTTACGTTAACGAACCGCACCTTTTTTAATAGTGTGATTGATATTGAAGCGATTTTGGAGCGTTTTGCTTTGCGTCAGGTGTTGGGTGAGTATCCGAAAAGCCCTTAAAGTAGGGGGTTTTAGAAGATTTATTCGTTTAAATAGCATTACAAACTGTAACAAAGCTGTTATATTAAAAAAAAGTGTTGCTTTCTGTATGTTTGGTCTATAATTAAAATCTAATCAAGTGAATAATTTATTATCCTATTTTATTTGCTGATAGGATGTCTTCAGTGGGTTATTGGGTTTTACAAGTACTCAATTATGAGGATGTCTATATTTAGTAGTAGTCTTAAGCGATATAAAGGGCAAATACTATGCCGACGCTATCTCAAAAAAAGGGTTTTGTCAGTCAACTTACAGAAGATATTACAACCGCTAACATTATTTTGTTAGTGGACTATCGTGGACTTACTGTAGCAGAAATGACGAATCTTCGTCGAGCCTTAAGTGCAGTCGATGTTAAAGTCAAAGTGGCTAAAAACACGCTGGTCAAGCGTGCTGCTTTGGGTACAGATATTGAACAACTCGCACCTTATCTCAAGGGTCCTACGGGTCTTGTGCTGGGTTATGGTGATGAAGTTTCTGCGGTTAAAGCGATTAAAGAATTCCTTAAAAAGAATAAAAAAGAAAACGAGCTTCGTGCCGCCTTCTTAGAAGGTAATGCGATGAACGCTGTGGGTGTGAATGAACTTGCTGTGATGCCTTCTAAAGAAGAGCTTCGTGGTAAGTTGCTCATGTGCATTGCAAGTCCTTTGATGGGCTTGGCGAATGCGTTGAGTCATAACCAAAGTGGTTTGGTTCGTTTGCTTGATCAACTTTCTACAATCAAGCAAGATGAAGAAGCGTAAGTTTCTTTGTGTTGCAGGTTGTGATTCCCAAACTTAGGTGAATACCTATTTTATTTGTTAGATTCTATGTTATATAAGTCGAAAGAGGTTCTTTCATTATGATGATGGCTGTTGAATTAGATTCCAAAACGTCTCAAGTTTTTGAGCAAATTAAAGAATTGAGCTTTTTACAAACTGCTCAGTTGGTAAAAGCTTTTGAAGATGAGTTCGGCATTTCTGCTGCTGCTCCTGCTGCTGCCGCTGCTCCTATTGCCGCCGCTGCTGTCGAAGCTGTTGAAGAGCAAACCGATTTCACCCTTGTTTTGTTGGATGCTGGTGCGACCAAGATTCAAGTGTTGAAAGAAGTTCGTGCGATTACAGGTTTAGGCTTGAAAGAAGCCAAAGACTTGGTTGACAGTACGCCTAAAACCGTCAAGGAAGGCTTGAAAAAAGAAGAAGCTGAAGAGTTGAAGAAGAAACTCGAAGAGCTTGGTGCGAAAATTGAGCTTAAGTAAGTATCTTGGGGCAAGCTCCCTTTAGGGAGGCTTGCCCTTCTTTGCATTTTTATCGTAACGCCTTTGGTGAGCGTTTCAGGAGCTTCATTTTAAATGATTTCGAATCGCTTTTTGCTGATATAATATAAAAGGTTTGAGGTGGCGAGATGCCTCCTCAATTCGTGTATTTTTAAAAAGCTCCTCCACCATGTATGAAGTAGAAGAACAAGGTTTTATTGCCAAAACCTTGTGCCATAGCTAAAGAGGGTTTGACATGACGGCTACAAAGGTTCAGCGTTCAACGCTTCCTGGAATTGGTGACCTTCCCCTTGATCATATGCCTGATCTTGCGGAGATTCAGAAAAAGTCATTTCAATGGTTTCTTGAAAAAGGCTTAAAAGAAGAGTTGCTTTCTTTTTCTCCTGTTAAGGATTACACGGGTCGCTTGGAATTGTATTTCTTGCCTGAATATCAATTCGACAAGCCTAAGTATTCAGTGGAAGACGCTCGTCACAACGAAGCGACGTATTCCAAACAATTACGCATTAAAATGCGTTTGATTAACCGTGATACGGGTGAAATCAAGGAACAAGAAGCCTATATCGGCGAAGTGCCTATGATGACCGATCGAGGCACCTTTATTGTCAACGGAGCCGAGCGTGTCATCGTATCGCAGTTGGTGCGTTCACCTGGTATTTACTTCAAAAAAGAAACGGCGTTAAACGGTAAGCGTACCTTTAATGCGACCTTGATTCCCAACCGTGGGGCATGGTTAAAGTTTGAAACCGATGTTAACGATGTTATTTACGTCAAAATCGACAAAAACCGTAAGATTCCTGCCACGGTCTTATTGCGAGCTTTAGGCTTAACCGAGCAAGACATGGAAGGCCGCTTGCGTCACTTTGAGTTCTTGCGTCGTACCTTAGACAAGGACTCCACGGAAACCATGGAAGAAGCTTTGATTGAAGTTTACAAAAAACTTCGTCCGGGTGATCCGCCGAGTGTGAGTGGTGGTCGTCAATTGCTCGAATCTCGCTTCTTTGATGATAAGCGTTATGACTTGGGTAAAGTCGGTCGCTATAAAATGAACAAAAAGCTTGGCTTAAGTGTACCAGACAACGTGCTTACCTTGACCATTGGTGATATTATCACCGCAGTCGACTACCTGATTAGTCTTCACTACGATGAAGGGGCGGTCGATGATATTGATCACCTTGGTAACCGTCGTATTCGTGCGGTAGGTGAATTGCTTCAAAACCAGTTCAGAGTAGGTCTTTCACGCTTGGAGCGTATCGTTAAAGAACGTATGACCCTACAAGACACCGAAACATTGACGCCCAACAACTTGTTGAATCCGAAGCCTTTATTGGCGGCGATTCGTGAGTTCTTTGGGTCTTCACAGTTATCTCAGTTTATGGATCAAACAAATCCCTTGGCTGAATTGACGCACAAGCGTCGTTTGTCGGCTCTTGGGCCAGGCGGTTTGACTCGTGAGCGTGCAGGCTTTGCCGTTCGAGACATTCACCCTTCTCATTACGGACGGATTTGTCCTGTAGAAACGCCTGAAGGTCCAAACGCTGGATTGATCGGTAGCCTTTCGACCTTTGCTCGAGTCAATGACTACGGATTCCTTGAAACGCCTTATTTCGTTGTGAAAAACGGGGTCGTCACAAGTGATTTGGATTACTTATCTGCGGACGAGGAAGATCGTTACCGCATCGCCCCTGGTGACTTGCGTCGTGATGTGGAAACAGGTGCCATTATTGGCAATGCTGTTCCTGTTCGCTACCGTAACGATTTCACCACGACTACGGCGGATACGGTTGATTACGTTGGTAGTTCACCCATTCAGATCGTTTCAGTCGGAACGTCTTTGATTCCTTTCTTGGAGCATGACGATGCCAACCGTGCCTTAATGGGTGCGAACATGCAACGTCAAGCGGTGCCTTTGGTACGTACGCAACGAGCCGCTGTTGGAACAGGGCTTGAAAAGCGGGTCGCTCTCGACTCAGGCATGTGTATGAAAACCACAGTCGCAGGAACGGTTGAAAAGGTTACGGGCGTCTTTGTGGATGTGCGTGATGATGAAACCAATAAAGTCATCCGTCATAAGATGATGAAATATGTCCGTTCAAACCAAGACACGTGCTTAAACCAAACGCCTATTGTTAGTGAAGGCGACGTCTTAAAATTGGGCGATGTCATAGCCGATGGAGCGTCTACCAAAGATGGTGAATTGGCTCTCGGTAAGAACGTTCTTGTGGCGTTTATGCCATGGGAAGGTTACAACTTTGAAGATGCCGTCTTGATTTCGGAACGCTTGGTGCAGGATGATATTTTCTCATCCATTCACATCGAAAAGTTTGAAATCGATGCTCGTGCCACAAAACTAGGGCCTGAAGAAATCACACGCGAACTCCCTAATGTTGGTGAAGATGCTCTTAAAAACCTCGATGAGCAAGGTATTATCCGTGTGGGTGCAAGGGTTTATGCCGATGATATTTTGGTCGGTAAAATTACGCCCAAAGGTGAAGCGGAGCATCCTCCTGAAGAAAAGCTCTTGCGTGCGATTTTCGCCGAAAAAGCTCGGGATGTGAAAGACAATTCCTTGCGTGTGCCTCACGGAGAAGGTGGTCGTGTGGTTGATGTCAAAGTCTTTGAACGTGAAAAAGGCGATGATCTTCCTCCTGGCGCCAATACGGTTGTTCGTGTGTACTTAGCTCAACGTCGTAAAGTCAGCGTGGGTGATAAAATGGCGGGTCGTCACGGTAACAAAGGGATCGTGTCCCGTATTTTACCAGTCGAAGACATGCCTTTCTTGCCTGATGGCACGCCTGTGGATGTGGTCTTAAACCCGCTCGGTGTTCCGTCTCGTATGAACGTGGGTCAAACTTACGAAACCATGTTGGGACTCGCTGCTTTCTTAAACGGCAAATTGTATGAAGTGCCTCCCTTTGATGAGATGTACGGTGAAGAAGCGTCGCTTAAAGCCGTTCGTCAAGAGCTTGAAGAAGCCATTGAAGCGTCAGGCAAATCATGGATTTATCCGACGGGTAAAGCAACGTTGCTCGACGGCCGAACAGGCGAAGCCTTCCACAACCCAGTTGCCTTGGGCTACATGTTCCTCATGAAGCTGGTTCACTTGGTGGATGATAAAATCCACGCTCGTTCGACAGGGCCTTACAGTCTTGTAACGCAGCAGCCATTGGGAGGTAAAGCTCAATTTGGTGGTCAGCGTTTCGGAGAAATGGAAGTGTGGGCGTTGGAAGCGTATGGCGCTGCCTACACCTTGCAAGAAATGTTGACGATTAAATCGGATGATGTCACGGGTCGTAGCCGTGCGTATGAAGCCATCGTCAAAGGTGAAAACCTTACTCGCCCCGGTATTCCAGAGTCGTTTAAGGTCTTGGTGCGTGAACTTCAAAGCATCGGCTTGGATCTTTCTGTTGTTAAGAAAGATGAAAACGATCGAGAAGTTGAAGTCGATCTCATGTCGGATGAATCCGCCGCTAAAAAAGCCCTGAAACAGCGTGTGATCATCCCTAATGACACGGAGTTGTTGAACTTCTTCGCTGATTAGCTTATGAATCCCCTTAAGGTAACTTAAGGGGAAGCTCATGCTTGAATCCTGCTTAAATATATCGTCTTAATGGTTGCTGGCAAACGCCATTCATCCATGAACAATCGGAGGAACGCCCCCTTGGTTAGCACAAATATCGATCACTTTGACTATATCCGCATCGGCATTGCATCGCCGACTCGTATTTTAGACTTGTCTCATGGCGAAGTTCTAAAGCCTGAAACCATTAACTACCGTACCTTAAAGCCTGAAATGGGCGGTCTCTTCTGCGAACGTATTTTTGGACCTACCAAGGACTGGGAATGCTATTGCGGTAAGTACAAACGTGTACGTCATAGAGGCATTATTTGTGAGCGTTGTGGCGTTGAAGTCACCGAAGCCCGTGTGCGTCGTGTGCGTATGGGTCACGTTCAATTGGCAGCCCCTGTTAGCCATATTTGGTTCTTGAAAGGCATCCCCAGTTATATGGGGCTTTTGCTCGACACGCCTTTGAAAGATTTAGAGCAGATCATCTACTTTAATGCGTACGTTGTGCTAGATGCCGGTAACACCGAACTCACCTACGGTCAGCTCTTGAGCGAAGAAGAGTATGACAAGCTCTTGGATGACAATGAAGACGCCCAATTTGAAGTTGGTATCGGGGCAGAAGCCATTAAGGTCATGTTGCAAAACATTGATTTGGTGGAACTTGTCAATGAATTGCGTGGGCAAGTCGATACCTTGGGAGCCACTGCCAGCCAAAAGAAAACCAAGCTCATGAAACGCTTGCGTTTGGCTGAACTGCTGATGGGTAGCAAGACCGACCCGAGCTGGATGGTCATGGATGCCTTGCCTGTCACGCCGCCTGATCTTCGCCCGATGGTGCAGTTAGATGGTGGACGTTTTGCGACATCTGATTTAAATGACTTGTACCGTCGTGTGATCAACCGTAACAACCGCTTGGCTCGATTGATTGACATGGGGGCCCCTGAAATCATCATCCGTAACGAAAAACGTATGTTGCAAGAATCCGTGGATGCCTTGATTGACAACGGTCGTCGTGGACGTACGGTCGTAGGACCGAATAACCGTCCTTTGAAATCGTTGTCCAACATTATTGAAGGGAAGCAAGGTCGTTTCCGTCAAAACTTGTTAGGTAAACGTGTGGATTACTCAGGTCGTTCCGTTATTGTGGTTGGTCCAAAATTGAACTTGCACCAGTGCGGATTGCCTAAAGAAATGGCGATTGAACTGTTTAAGCCCTTTGTCATCAATAAATTGATTGAAGGTGGGGAATGTCAAAACATTAAATCCGCCAAAAAGAAAATCGAACGTGGTGAGACTATTGTGTGGGATGTCTTGGAAGAGCTGATTAAGGGGCACCCTGTGCTTCTTAACCGAGCACCTACCCTGCACCGTTTGGGGATTCAAGCCTTTGAACCTGTCTTGGTGGACGGTCGAGCGATCCAGTTGCATCCGTTGGTCTGTATGGCGTTTAACGCCGACTTTGACGGTGACCAAATGGCGGTTCACATTCCCTTGTCTTTAGAAGCTCAATCGGAAGCACGTATGTTGATGCTTGCGACCAATAACGTTTTGCTTCCTGCGACAGGTAAGCCTGCCATTACGCCCACGCAAGATATGGTTTTGGGTCTGTACTATTTGACTTTGGACAACCCCAATTCCAACAAGGGTGAAGGGATGCGTTTCTTCAGTTTTGACGATGCTTTAGCAGCATTTGAAGCACAAGTCATTCATATTCATGCCCGTATCGCCGTGAGAGATTCCGACGGCACGATGATTGACACGACGGTGGGACGCATTATTTTCAACAAAACCGTGCGTCAAGCCCTCGCTCAAGTTTAGCGATCCATAGGCAAGCCTCTTCAAAAGGCTTGCCTGCTCTTCATCCTTCTTAATACCATTTTTTAATTCAATGAAAGAGGTTTTGCGATATGACAACCCTGCAAAGCAAGAAAAAAACCAGGTTCTACAACAAAATTATGAATAAAAAAGAGCTAGGTAAGCTCATTTTAGGGGTCTATAACGAACATGGCGGAGCCAAAGCGGGCAATCTTGCCAACCTATTGAAAAACTTAGGTTTTCGTTATGCGACTTTGGCAGGCGTCACGATTTCGATTGAAGATTTGGACGTGCCTGCGGTGAAAAAAGAGTTAATGCAAAAAGCCGAAGATGAAATTAGTCAATCTCGTCAACGTTATTTGCGAGGCGAAATCACCGAAGTAGAACGCTACACGAAAGTTATCGACACATGGGCTGAAACCAACGAAACCTTGACCAAAGCCGTCGTTGACAATTTCGACAAGCTCAACTCCATTTACATGATGGCATTCTCTGGTGCTCGTGGTAACTTGTCACAAGTTCGTCAGTTGGTGGGTATGCGTGGTTTGATGGCGGATTCTCAAGGTCAAATTATCGACGTTCCCATTAAAACCAAT
>JAJTHC010000262.1 GCA_021299615.1 Vampirovibrionales bacterium | reverse complement strand
AGCTTGATTCAAAGCATCGCTAGCCAAACCAACTTATTGGCGTTGA
Organism: Vampirovibrionales bacterium; assembly: GCA_021299615.1. GTDB lineage: Bacteria > Cyanobacteriota > Vampirovibrionia > Vampirovibrionales > JAJTHC01 > JAJTHC01. The sequence goes on along the minus strand of JAJTHC010000262.1, from coordinate 3,695 downwards.
ATGCCACGATTGAAGCGGCTCGTGCGGGCGATGCGGGTAAAGGCTTTGCCGTTGTTGCGGACGAAGTCAAGGCGTTGGCGGGCAAATCCGCTGAAGCGACGCAAAACATTCAGACCCAAGTGCTTGCGATTCAAGAAAAAACCACGCAGGCGTCTCGGGCTATTGAAGAGATTATCAGTATGGTGGGCGATATTAGTGCCGCCAATTCTTCGGTTGCCGCAGCCGTTGAAGAGCAAAACGTGATTATTAACAACCTCGCAAATTAAGATGCAACGCTAGGGTTCGATCCCTTTTGTTTGAACATCGCCTTTTGGAGGTAAGGGACTCTGCGAAATCGTCGAGTCCCTTTTTTGTGTTGCTTTGTCCCCTCTCCTAATTTTAGGAGAGGGAAGAGAACGTCGTTAGACGTTCGAGGGTGAGGTTAAACCTTGGACTCCGTTTGTGGGTTTAACCGCCCCCTAACCTGTCGAAGCTAAAGCTTCTCTTGGGAAAGAAAACCGTTGGTTTCCTCTCCCAACCTCTCCATCCTAAAGAAGTAGATTCACTTCGTGAATAAAAAGGGTTTTTGCCCTCCTAAAATTAGGAGGGGGGACAAAACCATTCCTTGATTTTTAAAATACTATTAATCTGTGTTAAAATAAAGCTTATTATGACTAGAATACAGGAAAACCCCCATGCCTTACGACGTGCCTGACTACATCGATGCTTACTTCACTCATCAACACGATTCCCTTAAACCGTATTTAGACAAAGTCCTTGCTGGCGAACGCTTCACGTATGATGATGCCGTCCACCTCTATAATAGCCCTGATCTTTTAGGTGTTGGCATGCTGGCGGACTTGGCTCGTAAAATCCGCACGCCTGAAGCGGAACAAGCCTATGTGTGGTGGGTGCATAATTACCACATTAACCCCACCAACATTTGTGAAGACACCTGCCATTTCTGCTCCTTCAAAAAAGGGCCAGCGTCGCCGCATGCGTATTTTTGGGCGATCGACAAGGTCATCGCCGATATTCACGCCTACCCCGAGAAAGACACCCTACGAGAGTTCCACATTGTAGCAGGGCATTACAAAGGAGCCGACTTAGCCTATTATGCGGATCTCTTCAAAGCCTTGCGAAAGGAGTTTCCTCACGTCAATGTTAAGGGACTCACCGCTGCGGAACTCGATTACATCGCTAAAATTGAAGCCTTGCCGATTGAGCAAGTGATTCAAACCCTCATCGATGCTGGCCTGCAAGCCTTACCCGGTGGAGGAGCCGAAGTCTTCGCCGAACGCATCCGTAAGGAAGTTTGCCCAGGTAAAATTACGGGTGAAGAATGGTTGGATATTCACGGCTTAGCACATTCCATGGGCTTAAAATCCAACGCCACGATGCTCGCTGGCTTGGGAGAAACCCCTGAAGAGCGGGTGGCTCACATGATTTCTCTTCGTGAACAGCAAGACAAATCAGGGGGATTTTTGAGCTTTATTCCGCTGAATTGCTATTATGAAGGCAACCGTATTAATCCGAAATATGCGTTGACAGGCTTTGAAAATCTCAAAAATTTTGCCGTGTCTCGCTTGGTTTTGGACAATTTTCCACACATCAAAGCCTTTTGGATCCACATTGGCGAAAAAATCTCGCAAGTGGGCTTGAACTTTGGCGTGGACGACATTGACGGCACCGTCATTCAAGAGAAAATCGCTCATGCCGCAGGGACGCAAAGTTCGCAAGGCTTAACCATGCGTCAATTGACGCATCTCATTCGCCAGTCGGGTCGCTTGCCTGTGGAACGTGATGCGTTTTACAACATCGTGAAAGTGTGGGATGAAGTCGCCATGCAGGATTTAGTGCCTGCTCAAGTCTTGAAGAAGGCGTATTCTAAAAGCACCTGAAGATAGTGTTATAGCCGTTTTCTCACCCGTGGTTTAGGGTAGTGTTTTCGGTGAATCAGAGAATACATTTTTTATACCTAACTTTTTTTGAGCTTGAATGGCAGCCGTTTGGGCTAATCTATTTTTGAGTTGGTTATACAAAACTGCCACCTGCATGTTAGGATCAGGACCGACCATGGATCCGCCTCCCATACCCAAGCTAGAAAGCCCTGTACCCATACCGTTATTCATGGTACCTAAAGCATCCATAAGTTTCGTAAGAATGGCGTCATGCTCGCTCATAATTTGAGAGGTGTTTAGTCTGTCTTCATTGGCAACAACAGCGTATTGAAAGGCATCTTTTTTCTCAACGCCAGCAGGAGCGAGTTTGTCGTGAACACCAGCACCTTTACCAAACTCAAAGAGGTTACTATAATTGATGGCCTGCCCCAATTTAGAGTTGCCTTGAAGGTTGTTTTCAAGGGTTTGTTCAAAGGCTTGCTGTTCTTCGGCGGTAATTTGACCGTCACCACCTTGAATAGAATTGTCCATGACCAAGCGAGCTTGGGTGAGTTCCATGGCACTCAATTCATCAGAACCTGCAATAGAAGGATAAAGCTTTTGGATTTTTTCCTTAGTTTGAGGTGTCATGCTGGCTTGATCACCAAGCAACCCACCAGCGTCTGTGAGTTCTTGGAGGTTTAATCCACCACTGCCGTCTGTATCGTGTGCTTGAATAAAGGCAACGGATTGCTTGTCTGCTCCTTTTTCTTGAATTTGAAACGGTTTATTGACATTTAAATTTGCAAAATTATTGTAGTTAAGAACCATAGCAGGGTATTTCCTTAGATGTTGAATTGAGAGGGGGGGTATATTTCTTGAACAGATGCCCTATAAATGAAGGGGCTAATCTATAGTATCCGCTATATAAAACGGTCTATGGTCTCTTCGTTGTCGCTACGATTTTTTTGCTTGGTTATGTAGTTCTGTCTACACGCCCGCACAAAAAAATCTAGGCTCCTAGAATAGCCTCATAGCCTGTTTCATCTATCGGATACTATAATAAAGGCGGTTTCAAACCAATGATTGCGAAATTGTTACAATGTGTGAAAGAAGACTTTATATAAAGGAGGATTTGAAACCGAGTTGTGCTTGTGCTTTAATAAAAAGGTGATACCCCTCAACAAAGGATGCCTCTAAAATGACTAGCGAAAACACCCCTACCCTTAAACTGGTTTTGCCCAAAGGGCGGATTCAAGAAAAAGTACTCGCCTTGCTTGGCAATATCGGGGTGAACTTCAAGTCCACCAGCCGTAGCTACCGCCCGCAATGTAGCGATGCCACCATTGAAGCCAAAATCATGAAGGCTCAAAACATTCCGACGCTCGTGGACTTGGGGCGTCACGATTGTGGCTTTACAGGCGGAGACTGGATCTATGAGCATCAAGCGGATGTCGTCACCGTGCTAGACTTGGGGTATGATCCTGTGCAGATTGTCGCCGCTATTCCTGAAGACTTGCTCAATAGTGAAGCGAATCCCTTTGAAAACAAGACCCGTCAAATCGTCGTCGCCAGTGAATACAAGCGATGCACCGAAGATTTTATCGAAAAGCACGCCCTTAATGCCGTTTACTTACAAAGTTATGGGGCAACTGAAGCCTTCCCCCCTGAAGATGCGGATATTATCGTCGACAACACCGCCACAGGCACGACCCTTCGCATGAATCGTTTGGCGATTGTGGATGTCATTACCACGTCGACCACTCGCTTCATCGCCAGCAAGCAAGCCATGAACGATCCTGCCAAGCGTCAAAAAATCGAAGAAATGAAAATGCT
>JAJTHC010000080.1 GCA_021299615.1 Vampirovibrionales bacterium | reverse complement strand
TCTTCAAAGCGTTGCCAGGGAAGACTTTGGGTCATTTCTTCAAGGAATCGGTGTTGGGGGCAGGCATCTTGGAGCAGGTAGTCGGCGAAGTGCATAAGAACGTCGTCAAAACAATGTTATGCTCTTATTTTACGAAAAACAACCGACTTTCTCTGTACCTTCATTTATGTAAATGACCTTTCTGTAATATTTAGTTACAATGGCTTTCAAACGAATCGTCTCGCACTATAGTATTTTAAAGAATCTTCCTGTTCCCTCTCCTAATTTCAGGAGAGGGAAGAGAACGTCGTAAAACGTTCGAGGGTGAGGTTAAACTTTAGACTCCGTTGGTGAGTTTAACCGCCCCCTAACCCCCTCCTAAAATTAGGAGGGGGGACAAAGCCACTATATAACTTTTTAAAACACTAATAGCACAAGGATTCCTGCACACGCCTTTATGCGGATGAGTTCCCTTGTCCCCACGGATGCCCAAAGGCACAATAATAACAGTTTTATGCAAAAAATATCGTCTTTCCCAGCTCCTATTGCATCCCCAACGCCCAAGGCGTTGCAACGCAGTGGGCTTAATCCCAAAGACTTGGCACAACAAAGCAAACTACTCACGGCAACTTTTCTTAAATTTGGCGTGCCGATTGGGCTTTCAACCGCTTCAGGGGCAAGCGTTTACAATGTAATGACTTGGCCCTTGGTGCTGGGTGGCATGGGCATTAGCTACGGAGGGGGCTTACTTGCTAAAGAATTGATGAAAGATGTGATGGAACATCCCCCTACACCTTCGGTTAGTACAGAAATCCTGATGAACTTCAATAGAGCTGATTTTTCAGGCTTATTTCTCGACGAAAAAGCTTACCGCGAACTTGGTACTACGGTGATTAAAGGCAAAGAAAAGTATCGAAGCAAGTACGAATACTTTTTAAAGCAAGTCAACCACTTAGGCGGGCATTGGTTGGGCTTATTTGATGCGGTGCCTCCTTACGAAAAAGGTGAAAAAAATCAAAAGCACGATGCCTTGATGAAAAAAGCCCTAGCCCGTTACCAGAACACCCTTCACTATGCTAAGCATAAGCCTCTTTCTCAACAGGCTCGCCCGATGCTAGCCTTTCACTTTCAACAAAAGGAAGACATGCCCTTCTTGGCTCGTGGGATTAACGCCTTTCTGCATTTTGCCCCTGTTCGTTGGGTGACCAGTACCCCTATTTTCTTGGCATTTGTTCCTAAAGTAGACGGTAAACGTGGCACCTTGGATCAAGTCGACAGCTGGATTAGTAACATCCCTGTGTTTGGGGCGGTTTTAGACGCCAAAGCCAAAGCCCTTTCTCAAGCCAAAGATCTTTACTTTAGAACGAATCCTAAAGGCGATATGGAAGATCTAAAACTGAGTCATGGGCAAGCGTTTCAACGGCATGTGACGATGTTGAATCGTGCCATTGAACAGAAAAACAAAGGGCTTAAAACGCCTTTACCTCTGCTACAGAAGGACGACGCCACGTTTAGAGAATACCTGCACCTTCTTTCTCGCCATGAAAAGCAAACCGCCGTTCGCTTGGCATTGTACAAAACCTTCTTCGATTTATTTGCTCACAAAGACTTGGGGATGCTCCTAAAAGTCTGGCATGACGTGGATGGCATGGCGTTACGTTCCATGTTTGATATTGCCCAGTGTTTGGATCCGAAAAAGGGATTCGTTTGGTTTTTACATAACCTCTTCAATGAAACCTATGCCACACTCGCCAATGGAGGTTTTGCCACCTTAATGCAATTTGGCACCTCGATTGTGCCTCCGCCGTTTAATGGCTTTGCTCGCTTCCTCGGGGATGCCTTCATGCTTTCCTTCGATATTCGTTTAAAGCCTTTGACTAAGCAGACCTTTGGGTATAAGGGGCTAGACTTGTCTGTTAAAAAGCCTCCTAATAGCACTTAAACGATTGAAGATCGTTTAAGTGCTATAGACAAGTTTATAATTTTCTGTACTTGTCTCTTCGTTGTCGCTCGGGTTCTCGATGTGCTTATGTACGTTTGTGTACACCTCGCCCATCTGCGAGTCTAGGCTCCTAGAATCCACCTATACGCTATTCAATCGTTTAAATGGTATCAAACGCCGTGCGTAGCCTTTTTATAGAAAGCTGTGAAAAAACCACCCTTCTACAGAAAAAGAAAGGTGGTTTTGGAAAAAATCAACGAACTTAGAGTTTTTGACCCATTTGTACCATGAGTTCATCAAGCCCTTTGATAACTGTTGAAGGATGAATGTCTAGTGCTTGTTCTTCTTTACGCTTAGGCATATAAAGAGGCACAATTAACGTAGGCAATTCATCGTTTTTATCATTTTGAGGGGCTTCTTGAACTCTAACACCTTTAGAATCGATGTGAACTAAACCATCTTTGGGGATTTCAAGTGCTTGAATGTCATGCTTGATTCCTCTTGAAAGAGAGCTTTTTCCCACACCTTGAATCTCCAAGTGCATATCGGTAATGCGTCGACCTGTTTTATCAGTTAGGAAACCTTCTTGATTGTATCCGTTTAGCAAGTCACCTATTGTGGCAAGCTCTTGATTAAGGCTTTTACGGAAGTTGTCATTAACAAAACCTTCTTTACCATTATGAGCATTAGCACCGAGCGTATTTAACCACGCAAAACGCTTATGGTTGCTTTCGATTTGTTGAGGGTGTCTAGCTCTATAACCTGTATCATAAACGCCCTGCTTTTGAGGGGCATGAAACTCAGAGCGAATCGCGTCTTTAGTTTTGAAACTTTGACCGAATACATCGACAATAAGATCTTCTTCTTCTTTGATAAAACCTTCAACGACATGAGTATTTCGAGGGTTTTTTAAAGGGTTTTCGAGCAAGGCATTGGCGAACTTATTGAAGCCCAATGTGCCTCCAACTGTTTTCAAAACAAGCTCAACGTTACCGTCACGCTGAGTATTTTGACTTGACTTGACTTGCTTTATTATTGGTAAGAGATCCCACTGGAGAGAGTGTATTACTCAATTTCATTATATGAGGTATCCTCATTTACATTGTAATCATAATAGATCCTATAAAATCATAAGAACATAAAAATTATAGCTATAAAAACAAAAAAGCAAGCTTTCGTGCTAAGATGAAAGACGAATCCACAAACGCCGAAGGATACCCCCCATGTCTGCCCAACGCCACAAATCTAAAATTAGCGTGCATCAATGCCTCACCGATGTGACAACGCCGTTGCAAATTTTCAACACCCTAAGCCACCACTGCACGCAAGCCGTCTTGCTTGAAAGCACCGATGCCGACACACGCTTGGCTCGTTTTTCGTTCTTGGCATGGAGACCTTACCTGTCCTTCAGCGTGAAAGACGGATTCGCTACCTTGATTAACCAGCATACCGAAGAAATTGAGGTCTTTGAATGCGACAACCCGTGGCAATGGATGCGTGAGGCTCAAGCAAGTTGGCTGGCGGAAAACGGCTTCACCCTTGAAGAACTCCAAAAAGAAAGCACCCTGCCTGCCCTCGGCGGATGGTTTGGCTACACAGGCTACAATGCCGTGCAACACAACGAAGCCATCCCCATGCAAGCCAGCGACCCCTTGAATGTGCCTGATGTCGCCTATGGCTTTTACAGTCATGTGCTGGTGTTCGATCACCTCACCCGCACGCTCAGCTCGGTGAGCTTATTGCAAGACGATGAAGCCAACGCTCGTGTATGGGGAGAAGTCTGCCATGCCTTGAAATTCCCTTTTCCGCTGGATCCCCTGCCGTTGGTGGCAGGTTTGGCGAAAGAAGACCCCATGGAAGGGGTAGGCTCTAACATCGAAAAGGCGGACTTTTTGGCGAAAGTCTTGGCGTGCAAAGCCCTGATTGAAGAAGGCGAAGTCTTTCAAATTGTGCTGGCTCAACGCTTTAGCCGAAGCTACACGGCTGAGCCGCTCGATGCCTATCGTACGCTGGTGTCGCTCAATCCGTCGCCCTATGCGTATATCCTGAAATACGACGGCTTTTGGTATGTCGGATCGTCGCCTGAAACGTTCGTCGAACTGCAAGGCGATACCGTGTTATTGCGAGCCTTGGCAGGGACTCGTAAGCGTGGCGAAAATGCGGAAGACGATGCACGCCTTGCCAAAGAATTGCAAGCCGATGCGAAAGAACTCGCCGAGCATAAAATGCTGGTGGACTTGGCTCGCAACGATTTAGGACGGCTCTGCCAAGTGGGGACGATTGAAGTGGGCGAACTCGCTCAAGTGCATTATTACACGCATGTCATGCATCTGGCGACCGAAATCAAGGGGAAGAAAGATCCGAGTAAAGATGCCTTTGATGTCTTAAAAACCGTGTTGCCTCGTGGGACGGTAAGTGGTGCACCGAAGATTCGAGCCATGCAACATTTGGCGACGCTGGAGCCTGATCGCCGTGGCATTTACGCTGGTGCCGTCGGTTACTTTGATGTGAAAGGCAACTTGCAAAGTTGCATTGCCATTCGTTCCGCGTTGATTAAGGATGGTGTGGCTCATGTGCAAGCAGGGGCAGGGATCGTCTATGATTCAGTGCCTGAATTGGAATATGAAGAAACACTCAACAAGGCTCGGAGTGTGTTGGTGGCTTTGCGTTGGGCGACTCATTAGGGTTCGGAAGGTTTATTTTATATTCAATAAGTGGCATCTTAAGATTACCTGTTTTTGGATTTCTCGTTTCTTTCTTTAGCTGCTCGTCATCAGAGACCTTTGCTCCGCCAAACCGCCACAGGCGGTCTACATTATAGCTTGTCTATTAATGGGGCAATTCTCCGAAACACCTCTAAAGGCGGTTCAAGGGGGGACGAAGGGGAGGACGTATTACGTTTCTCCTCCCCTTCGTCCCCCCTTGAAAATTCCCCCTTCAAGTCGAAAAAGTAAACTTTTTCTTTTGGGAAAGAAAACCGTTGGTTTCCTCTCCCAACCTCTCCTTCCTAAAGGTGAAGATTCACTTCGTGAATGAAAAGGTTTTTTGCCCTCCTGAAATTAGGAGGGGGGACAGGATGTCACACACAAGATAGTCCGATTTCTATTTTTGTGGAATAATAAGAGCATCCCAATTATAGAGAGGAAACATCCCCATGCCCCTAGATGCTCAAACACTCACACGCCTTTCCATTATGCTCGTCATTCCCTTGATTTTAGCCATCGTTCCCTTTAAACTCGACCGTTACGCCTTGATGCGACTCGCCTTCGCCATCTGGATGACGGGGGGCATCATGCTCAGCAAACGGGGCATCGAGTTTCTCGCCCAAGTCGACCAACCCTTTAGCGTCATTGCCTTTAGCGTGCTAGGTGCCTTACTCGTGGGTATGTTGAAAGGCAAGTTCATCCTCAACAAGTCGTCGATCCGTAACATTATTCGCCTAGAAGCCCTAACCGAACGCCAAAAACCGATCCATGTGTACCCCTTGCGTAGTTGGATTGTCATCGGCGTGATGTTGCTCATTAGCTTGAGTTTGACCGTCTTCAACGTCGATATTTTCATTCGTGGATTGGTCAACATTGGGGTGGGCATGGGCTTAATTACCAGTAGTTTTATTTACTTGAAGCACTTGCGTTCACCATTTACACCTGCAGAAGCGACTCAAGCGGAGCCTCAAGGGGACGCCAATGACGCCCCCTAAGCTCATTGAAGCGTTGGATGTCTTGGCACAAGCGGATGTCTTGGACGCCTTGCAAGCACATTTGGCGGACTTGCCTAAATTGCCTCAAAATCCGTCGCAAGCGTGGATTTTTGTGGCGGAAGGCTCTAGTTATAACGCCGTGCAATGGCAAATCACCAACTTGATTCAAGCCCATCCCCACCAAAGAGCCATTTTGTTTTATCCGTGGGAACTCGAAGCGTCGCTGGGGGAATTGCAGGCGGTGGCAAATAATGTGGTGCCTTTACCGCCGTATGTGGTTGCCGTCTCGCAATCGGGGAAAACAGCGTCTTTACTGCGTTCGATTCAAAAAGCAAAGACCGCTTGGGGCAATTTGGAAGGACTTTTAATCACCAATGCCAACCCTGAATCGCTGGATCTTTCCGCTTGGCAAGGCTTGACGCCGTTTTACCTCAACGCAGGCAAAGAAGAGGCGATCGCCGCCACCAAAACCTTTACCGCCACAAGCTTTACGCTCAAAGCCTTGGCGTGCCAAACGCCTAACCAGACGCTTGAATTGGCGACTGAACTGGAGAGCTTGGCTCTTGAAATACGGCGTGTTTTGGGTACTTTAGGTGAGTATTCTGCTTGGAAAAAAGCGGTGGATTTATTGAAGTCGGATCGAGAAACGGCGATTGCCGTGATTGGTGCCGAAACCGTGATGCCTGTGCTGAATGAAGTCCATTTAAAATGGACGGAAACGTTGAGTCGCCCTGTCTTGACGTATCACCATGAAGGCTTTAAGCACGGCCCTCGCTCGATTTTGCACCGCAAGCAGACGTCGTGGGCGTTGCTGGTCTATGTGCCGCCTGTGGACAATGC